>CAYQDT010000210.1:0-2775 GCA_964416225.1 uncultured bacterium | reverse complement strand
CTACCTACCGCGCGCTTCCGGAGCGGCGGCGCTCGATCACGGTCATCCTGCTGGCACTGCTCGTCATCGGGCCGCCATACTATTTCGTGTTCAAGAAATCGGAATCCGTCATCGGAGCCCCCGCGCGCGCGATTGCTTCCAGCATCGAGCCGTCGGATCGGGATCGGAGCTCAAATCTCTACCGAGACCAGGAAAACCGCTGTCTGATGGCCACGGTCCGCAGTTCACCCCTGCTGGGCTACGGCTATGGAAAGCACATGATCCACGCCGTTGCGATGGCCGATATCAGCAAGACCTATGAGTTCTGGGACATCATGACGCACAACCAGATCCTCTGGCTCTGGATGCGCGTGGGCACCTTCGGGTTCATCGCATTCTGGGTGATGATTGTCGCGATCGTCATTCGAGCCTGTCAGGTTGCGGTCGACGAAACGCGGACCCGGGAGTCCCGGGCGATGGGAACGTTTTGTCTGCTGGTCGTCACGATGCTGATGATCTTCGGGCTGCTCGACCTGCAGTTGTCCAACATGCGGGACATGCTCTTCAGCGGCGTCTGGGTCGGGGTGCTCGGCGGCCTCAGCGCCGTCAAGCGCTCTACCGGCCGCCTTTCCACTGGGTTGACTACTTCCCGTTGAGGCGGACCGCGTCCGGCGGTGTTTCCGGTTCACAGATGCGCTTTCGGGAAACTGCTTTCGTGTCGAGCAACACGATGACCGATCCACACATGCCGTCCAGCGAGGTGATAGGCTCCGGGCTCTTGTGTCGGGTGCGGAACCTGATCCAATCCGAACTCGGTGCAGGGGCACCGGGCCTGTGGCTGGTGAACACACTACCCCGGCTCTTTCCGCGTGGATCGTTCGGCCGGCTCCGTACCTGCCTCTACCGGCTCCTGGGGATGCGCGTCGGAAAAAGTACGCTGATCGTAGGCGCTATGACGATCGGCGGCTCTTCCAGAGCTTCCGAGCTGGTTTCGATCGGCGCGCACTGCTTCATCAACAGTTACGCCTACCTCGAAGCTTCAGCCCCCGTGGTGATCCAGGACCGCGTCACGATCGGGCACCACGTCATGATCATCACCTCAGACCACGCCATCGGGCCGCGCGGTCACCGCGCCGGCGCCGTCAAGCCGGCGCCGGTGACCATCGAGAGTGGCGCGTGGATCGGGGCGCGCGTCGTGCTTCTGCCAGGTGTTACCATCGGAGCCGGTGCCGTGGTTGCGGCCGGCGCCCTGGTCACCAAGAATGTCCCGCCCGATCACCTCGTCGGAGGCGTACCGGCCCGATTGATCCGCGTCCTCGACTGACGGCAGCTCCTCGACTGACGGCAGCTCCTCGACTGAGGGCAGCCCCCTCTGCGTCGACGGACGCGACGCTCCACTGAGAACGGCCGCTTGCGGACCATGCACGCCGCTGTGCCGTGCCCCGCCTGGAGGAGCCCTGACGGGGCACGGCAATTCCACGCGGGCAGTCGAGAAGCCGGTCGCAACCCGCGTCCCCGGTGCCACTGGGGCTCTGCTCCCCCAGCCCACCCAAAAGGCGGTCCAGCCGCCAGCGACAACCGGCGCCCACTCGCGGTGCTCCACCGCCGGCAGTAGGTCGCAGCGGCATCCACGCCTGCGGGCGAGGGGGTAGTCGCCGCCTCTTCCCGCCGGCACTTAACCCGCATCCGATAGATCGCGGGCGGTACGGGCCTCTACCGCGGCTCGCATCGCCCGCGTCTTTTCGCCAACCTGGGGATCCCGGCCGCCTCCACTTGCCGGGGAGCGCCCTGCTTCTCACGGCCTGCCGGCATGGGGTGTTCGCGGGGAACGGTTGACTGACGCAGAGTGGTCCGCAGGACCCGCTGCAGGTCTCCCGGCCCATGGTCCGGTGCAGCCTTCCCACCGATCCGTCCGGGTAGCGCCTACCGGCCGGGGCTCCGCGTCCGCCCAGGTCATTCTTTAGTGGACAGGCGCATCTCCACTCACCATCTTCCTGTGAGCTGCAGAACCATCTGTGCTCCTTCCCGGCAGGCTCGCGACCGCACCCCACACTGCGGCGGACGCCTGGAACCAAGCCTCCCCCAGGATGACGGGTACGACCGACGGTGGGAGCGCCCGTGAGGCGCCCGAGCGACCGTCCGGATGGCTGTAATCCAACGGATGAGCCTCCGAACCAAAGGAGCATTCGGCCGGCGTGCTTCGCGGCCGAAGCTTTCGAGCGCACGGCAGTGTAAGACGGGTCACCTGGGAGAGAAAAAATGAACCATTCCAGGCTCCTGAATCCGGGCGTTCTCCTAACGGTTGGTTGCTTGGCCGCCATCCTGTCAACAGCGGAGCGTTCGTGTGGAGCAACAGGGCAGGGTCTGAGAGGCAGCTACTTCAGCAGCCAGGACCTTACAGGCATTCCCACGCTAACACGGATTGATAAAAGCATTAATTTTGACTGGGGTTCCAACCGACCTGCGGCGAGCATGCCGCTCGAACATTTTTCGATTCGCTGGACCGGTAAGGTCCAGGCACCGGTTTCCGGAACGTATACCTTTCAGACCGCGTCCGACGATGGCGTGCGCCTCTGGGTAAATGGCGCCCTCGTCATCGATAACTGGACGGATCATGCCGTGACCACTGATATCAGTGCGCCGGTGCAGTTGACGGCGGGCAGGAAATACAGTCTGAAACTGGAGTATTACGAGGACACTGGGCAAGCGGTCTGCAAGCTGTACTGGAAGTATGGCAAGCATTCCGCGCAGATCATCCCGGCGCAGTATCTGACGCCGGACAGCGCTCCGCCGCCG
>CAYQDT010000209.1:0-6555 GCA_964416225.1 uncultured bacterium | reverse complement strand
AAGCCGGCCTGGGCGAAGTGCACGGAGAGCGGCAGGCCCACGTACCCCTGACCGATCACGGCCACCCGTGCCGTGCGGTTCTGAATAGCATCCCGTAACGCGTTGATGTTCATGGCAAGTACCTGTATCGAGCCGGACGAACGCCCCCGGTTCTGCTGGGGTGTCCGGCCGGTCCCGGGTCCGATTCCCGCGGCGCGAGGGGAGCGTACGGCGGGGCTGCCCGGAAGGAGCCGGCAGTGTCGCTCCCGGAAGCGGCGACCAGGGGGGAACCTATCTCGATTCCAGCCGGTCCGGCGCCATTCCTCCGGCGGCCGGACGGGACGAGCTTAAGGTCTCCTTACCGGTGCTCGATCGTTATCGCAGGTCCGGCAGGGGACCCAGGTCCACCTGTGCGCCCGCCCTCCCATCGGCGGCGAGCGTCCGGTCCCCCTCGCGGACCGAGAGCCATAAGTGGAGGACCCGGTCTCGCTGTGACGGCGGCACCGGCACTTCGAACGTCTCGCGGACGCGGGAGGGCGGCGGGCTCGAGAACTGCGCTCCCTGGCCGAAGTCGTGCAGGTTCGCCATCGCCGCCTCACCGCTGTCCAGGCGATCGAATCGGCCCTGCGCGTCGCCGAACCAGGCGCTGATCCGCAGCCGGCGCGCGATCTCCGGCTGAAACACCTGCCAGTCGTACCGGACCCGCAGCCAGAGCACGTCGCCGTGCCGGTGCGTCTCCGCCTCCCACCCTTCGATCCGGAGCACCCGCCCGTGCGTGGGGCCCGGATCGGTGAAGACGGTCCCGGCCCGGAGCGCCGGAAGCGCGCGGGGGCGTTCCCAGGCGGGGGCGGTCATCCGGACCTCGCGCAGCGGCAGGCTGGTCGCGCGGAAGGTCGGGAAGCCGGCGGCCCGGAGGCTCGAGTCGAGCAGCAGGTCGTCGCCGGCGGCGAAGATCGGGCGGGACCGGATATTGTCCAGGAATAGCTGCCGCCCGAAGCTCGGCTTCACCGCGCTCGGCGTGCCGGGCGGCACCCCGGGCGGCGGAACGTTCACCACGAGGCCCTCGCGCCGCATGCGGGTGATCAGCCGGTGATACCGCGGAATACCGAGCGCGCCGCGGGTCACCAGCGTGACGTCCGGGCGCCGCTTCTCGACATAGTGCGCATAGATGAGCGGAAAGTACTCGCGGTCGCCGCCGGCCAGGAGCACCGCGCGCGGCGGAAGCGCGTCGAACAGCGCGTGGGCGTAGGAGAGCGCGCTCTGGTCCCGGTGGAGGTCGTTCGCGCCCCAGTTCGCACAGAGGGGGAGCGCGGGCAGGCCCAGCAGCGCGACGGACAGAGCGGGGACCCACCGCCGGGACCGGAGGCGCCTCCGCGGGCCCAGAACCCATGCGCCGGCCTGCCGCAGCCCGCACCCGATCCATACCGCCGTGATCAGGTGCGCCGGGATGTAGTACACCTCGATGTCGGAGATGTTGTAATTCACGGCATAGACGACGACGCAGAGGTACACCGCGAGGGTCAGCCCGAAGAGCCGCGGGCGGAGGCGCGCCAGGCTCCCCGCGCCCAGAAGCGCCAGCACCGGCGGCACGGGGCCCCACTGCGTGAGGAGCAGGGCGGTGTCGCGGCCGGTGTCCGGCCCCGCATAGCGAACCAGGTTGCGCCACACCGCCCCGAGGGACTGGTGGAACATGCGGCCCTGGTAGACGCCGCCGGTCAGGTGGAAGAGAAAGTTGCCCGGCGTGCGCGGATCTCCCCAGTTGGCGCCGGGGTCGCGGAGCGCCGCCAGGGGGAGGTACGCGTACAGCAGCAGCGGGCAGAGGAAGAGCGGCACGGTCCAGGGCAGCGCCCGGGCGAACTGCGCGCGCCGCGGCGACGTGAGCGCGAAGTAGAGCAGCCCTGGCGCGAGCAGCACGCTCATCATATGGTGCGTGAAGCAGAGGCCGTACGCCAGCGCCGCTCCCGCCAGCCAGCGCGGCGAGCCGGAGTAGTCCCACTGGACCACGCAGAGGAGGACCAGCGTGCTGACCAGGATCTGGAAGGCGTACACCTCCGCGATGACGCACTGCGACCAGAACGTGAGACTGAACGCAAAGAGGAGCGCCCCGGCGGCCGCGACGACGCGGATGCGAACCACGCGCCGTGCGAACAGGTAGAGCACCGCCACTCCGGCCGCGCCGGAAACGGCGGAGAGGGCGTTCATCCGCTGCGCCACGCTGCCAATCGGGAGCAGCGTGATCCACGCGTGCGCGAGGAGCATATACAGCGGGTAGCCCGTGGGATGAGGCACGCCCGCCTGGAACGCCGCGGCGGTCAACTCCGGGCTGTCACCCCACGCGATCGACGCGGCCAGCGTGCGCAGGTACACCGCCAGGGCAGCCGCTCCGCACCCGACGGCGATGAGCAGGTCCAGCGGGCGAATCGTTCCCAGCCCGTCCAGCTTGGGCGGCACATATCTCGGGGCTTCTGTCGGGGTACTCTCCACGCGCTCCTCCACCATCCCTTTTCATCCGTTTGGATGATGGAGGAAACCGGCGCGAACACAAGAGCGGTTCGCGGTGGATTCCGGGAGCGATGTCCCGTGTGCTCGCCGGCGTGCGCGCCGCGGTGCCCATCAAGGGGCGGCGCGGCGGCGCGTGGATGGGGCGGCAGATCCGCGGCCCGTTCCCGCCCTGTTGGGGCCCGCCCCTACTTGGCGGCCCCCTTGAGGAATTCCTGCGCCTGGCGCGCCACCTGCGTCAGATCCTCCAGCCCGCCGTGCCGCTGGAACTCCTCCACCGCGCGCTGTGCGTCCATCGCCTTTCGCTGCAGCCAGGTGCGGTGGCGCAAGCCGATGACCAGCAGCGCGGCGCCCGCTACCGCCGCGATGACGCCCTCCGGCCAGATCGGGATCGGCTGGTCCGTGCGGTCCGTGCTCCGCGGAAGCGAGGTCGTGTTCCCGCTCGTGCCGTTCGCCGTCGCCTGGATGTCACTCGTCGTCTCGGTCATCCTGTCCCCCCTGCGCCATGCGCCTCAACCACCCTGGTATACCCGCCAACCCGGAGAGTAAACCCCTCTCCAGTAAGCGGACGGCCACCGGCACTCCGGGCACCCGGCAGCCCGCGCGGATGTTCACCGCATGAGGGCACGCTCGCCTGCCTGGTGGCCCATCGACCGCTTCGAGGCGGCGCGGGAAGACGCGGGCGGCTGCGGGGGCGGGCGGGGGCGGGCGAGCGCGCGGACCGTCCGACGCGGCGGGCCGGCTCAATTCATACTCAGGCCGCTCCGGTCCACCCGGTAGGGCCGTATCACTCGCTCCCCGGCCTCCTCCAGCGCCGCGTTTTGCTCGATCAGCTCCCGCAGCAGCTCCACCTCACGCCGGAGGCGGGGCTGCGCCCCCTCCGCCTCCAGAAGCTCCTGGCGGACGGGCGCCTCCACCTGGAGCAGCGAGGCGACCACCCACGAGAGCGCCGCGGGCTCGTCCGGGAGCCGGAGCTCCAGCCTGCCCGTCTCCTCGCCGGCCACCTCGAAGAGGCCGTAGATGTAGAGCGCCGTCGCCTCGTGCACCTGGCTGACGAGCGGCTGGAGCTCCTCCGCCGCTTCGGGCGAGGCCTCGTCGGGCGGCAGCAGCTCGATCTCGCCCTCCAGGTAGGACCGCTCGTAGAAGAGCCGGTGGATCCGGAAGCGCCGCCGGCCCACCGTGGTGAGGTGTAGGCGCCCCTCCCCGAGTGAGCGGGTCTCCACGATCTCGCAGGTGGTCCCCATCCCGTGCGGCTCGGCAGGGCCGCCGACCTCCGGGCCGGAGCGGATCAGGCAGACGCCGAAGAGCCGATCGGCGGCCAGGCAGTCGCGCACGAGCTCCTGGTATCGCGGCTCGAAGACATGGAGCGGGAGCGGCATCCCCGGAAAGAGCACCGTGTGGAGGGGAAAGAGCGGAATGCGCTGCCGTGCCATCGTGATCCCTTCTCCTGTGCGACTTCTGTTCCGCGCCTTTTGCGCTTTTCCATCCCGGCCCGTAAAATGGAGACGCTCCCGCAGCCCGGCTCCCCACCCGCACGCCGGACCCCCGCATCCCCGCATGCTCTCCAACGAACCCTTCCCCCGGCCGGCTGAGCCCCAGACGGCGAAGGTCACGCCCCGGGCGCCGTCGACTTTCTGGTTCGGCCCGAAGCAGCGCTGGCTCTGGCTGGCGGCGGCGCTTGCGGCCGGTATCCGGACCTTCTTCTGGCTCCGCACCGGCGTCGTGTTCGAGGATGCGCTCATCTCGCTTCGTTACGCGGAGAACCTGGCCGCGGGGCGCGGCCTCGTCTACAACGCGGGAGAGCGGGTGTTCGGCGCCTCCACGCCGTTATACGTGCTGTTTCTCGCCGTTCTATCATTCCTGCACGCCCCGGCGCTGGCGCTGGCCCGGGTCGCGGCCATCGGCGCGGACGCCGTCACGCTCCGGCTCTGGTGCCGGTGGCTGCTGCGCCGCTTCCCTTCGCCGCTGCCGGCAGTCGGCTGGGCGCTGTTTTTCGCGCTCTCCCCTGTGCTGGTCGAGGTGGGGGTCAGCGGAATGGAGACCTCCTTCGCCCTGCTCCTGCTCACGCTGGCGCTGCTCGGCGACCTGGAGGAGCGACCGGTCCAGCACGGCGCGGCACTCGGGCTCCTGATTCTCGTGCGGCCGGATGGGCTACTGGCGGCGGGCGTGCTGCTGGGCTGCCGCTGGCTGCGGACCCGCCGCGCGCCGTGGCGGAGTGCCGCGCTGGCGGCGGGCGTCGTGCTGCCGTGGGCGCTCTTTGCCGCGCTCTACTTCGGCTCGCCGATCCCGCACAGCATCCCGGCGAAGGTGGCCGCCTACAACCTCCACCGGCACGATCCGCTCGTGAACCTGCGCGGCGCCATGGGCGAGCTGGCGCCGATTGATTGGCCGCCGGCGCGGTGGCTCTTTACCCTGGTGCTGCTCCCGCTCTGGGCGGCCGGGCTGCGCGCCGCGTGGCGAGACCCGCGGCTGCGTCCGCTGGGCGTGCTGTTCGTGGCCTGGTGGCTGTACCTGGTGGTGCCCCGAACCGTCCTGTTCACCTGGTACTATCCGCTCCTGCTGCTTCCCGCCTACGTGCTGGCGGCGATCGGCATCGCCGAGTGGTCCCGCCTCTCCAGCGCCCGCCTGGCGCTGCCGGCGGCTCTCGGCGTGGCCGCGGCGGCACTGCTGGTCCACGGCCACTTCGTCCTGGCGCGCCGTGGCCTGCTGCAGCACGAGGAATGGCGGGTCCGCCGCGGGGCGGGCCTCTGGCTGCGTGACCATACCCCGGCGAGCGCCCGCATCGCGCTGGAGCCGATCGGCTACATGGGCTACTACTCCGGGCGCCGGGTGCTGGACGAGGTCGGCCTCGTCTCACCGGAGATGGTCCCGCTGAACCGGAAGGGAGACGGCTGGTTCGCGGAGATGATCCGCCGCTTTCAGCCCGACTTCGTGGTGGAGCGGCCGGTGTACCTGCTCCGCAACGCCACGCTCCTCAGCGGCGTGAAGCTGTTCGGCAGCCCCGACGAGCGGGAAGAATTCGCGGTGGAATACGCGCCCGTCACCCGCTTCGAGAGCGACTCCCCGCTTCCCGGGCACCTGGCGGAGGATTACCGCTTCGTGATCTTCCGGCGGCGAAGCCCCGCGGCGAGCACCGCCGCGCGCCGCCGGATCGCCGCGCTCCCGCCGGCGGCGCGCGCGGAGCGGGTCGCGCGGGAGATCGACGGCATGGAGCTCATTCGACCGGAAGCGGGCGCAGCGCCGCCACCTCCGCGGTGAGTGCCGGCGCCGCCCAGAGGAGCCCCGGAGCGCCCTCCCGGGCAGCCACCGCCCGCGCCTGCGCCGCGTCCCGGGCGATCCCGAACACGACGCTGCCGCTCCCCGTCATCCGGACGCCGAGCAGGTCCTGCCGCTCCAGCCAATCCCGCGCCGCGCCGATCTCCGGCACCCCCGCGAGGACCCCCGGCTCCAGATCGTTCCGCAGCGCGGCCGCCACCGCGCGCGGCTCTCCGGCGGCGAGCGCCTCCGTGAACTCTTCCACGGTCGGACCGCCGCAGGCGCTCGCCTCCCACTGGCGATAGGCCCACGGCGTGGAGACGTGCACCGGCGGCTTCAAGAGCACCAGCCAGAGCGGCGTGGTGGGCAGCGGCTCCAGCTGCTCGCCGCGGCCTCGGGCCAGGGCCGTCCCGCCGTGCAGGAAGAAGGGAACATCCGATCCGAGCCCGGCGGCCAGTTCGGCCAGCTCCTCCGCCGAGGGAGAGAGCTCCCACAGCCGCGCGAGCAGGACCAGTGCCGCGGCGCCGTCGACGCTGCCCCCGCCCATCCCCGCCCCGGCCGGTGTCCGCTTCGTCAGCTCCAGGCGGGCGCCCCGCTCCGCCCGTGGGAAGCGCCTCCGGAGGGCGAGCGCCGCCTTGAGCACCAGGTTCGACGCGTCGGTGGGGATGCCCGGCTCGTCGCAGTGCAGGCTCAGCGTCTCGGCCGCGGCCGCGAGCAGGGTGTCGCCGCCGCCCACGGACTGGAAGACGGTCTCCAGCTCATGATAACCGTCCGGGCGCCGCCGCACGATCCGGAGGTACAGGTTGACCTTCGGCGGGCATT
>CAYQDT010000208.1:0-6571 GCA_964416225.1 uncultured bacterium | reverse complement strand
ATCGGCTCGATGACCCGAGTGAGGATCTCACGCTGGGCGGCGACGTCTCCGGACACCACCGCCGCGTGGAAGCGCAGGGTCACTTCCGGTGCGAAGTTGGAGAGGGCGGACGAATAGCCGCGGCACCCCAGCGCGTAGAAGGACGGGAAGGTCATCTCCGCCGTCGGCATTCCGTTCATGTAAGCCAGGCGGTCCCCAAGCTCCAGCACGATCCGCCCGAACTGCTCGAGATTTCCGTGGCCGTCCTTGAAGCCGACCACGTTCGGCAGCTCAGCGAGGCGCGCCACGGTCGGGACGCTGTAGAGGGCGTTATCGCGGTGGTACAGCAGCACCGCAATCCCGATGCTCTGCGCGATCTCCCGGACATGCCGGTAGAGACCCTCTTGCTCCGGCTGAACCAGGTAGGGCGGGAGCACCAGGAGACCGTCCGCGCCCGCCTCTTCCGCGGCACGCGCGAACCGGATCGCCAGCTTCGTGCTGTAGCCGCAGCCCGCCAGCACCGGCAGCGCGCCGGAAACCTCCTCCACCGCCGCGGCCACACACTCCCGGTATTCCTCCGGATCCAGGCTGAAGAACTCGCCGGTTCCCGCGCAGACAAAGAGGGAATGGACCCCGGTCCCCTTCATCCAGCGCACGTGTCGGCGGAAAGCCTCCAGGTTGAGCGAACCGTCCGGATGGAAAGGCGTCACCGGAAACCCGAAGACCCCTTCGAGACGACGCTGGATGGTTTGAGGCGCGAGAGGCACGGGCATCTCCTGCAGGAAGCAGCCGGCAAAATGGGCATGATGCGATGATGACAGTCGCCGTATTGTATCGTGTCGTGCGGGATCGGAGCGGGTGACAGCCGCCTCGACCGCCGATTAGAATCGTGCAGCGCAAGGCCGGCGAACGCAGCCAGAGGAGGGAGAGGGGATGGCAGTCAAGCAGATCAGCGAGTCCGAGTGGGAGGCGGAAGTCCTCAAACATTCCGGGGCGGTGGTGGTTGATTTCTACGCCACGTGGTGCCCGCCTTGCCGGGCGCTCGCGCCGCTGCTGGACCGGTGGGCCGACGAAAACAGCGCGCGGGTGAAGGTGGTGAAGGTGGATTCAGATGCCGACGAGGCGCTGGCGGAGCGGTACGGCGTTCGCACGATTCCCACCCTCGTTTCATTCAAGAACGGCGAGGAGGTGCGGCGCGCAGTCAACCCGCAGTCCCGCGCCGCGCTCGAGGCTCTCGTTGTCGACGAGTAGCGCGCCGCGAGGAGCCATCCGGATCCACGAGGCCGGTGCCTGCCCGCGCAGTCCCTGCGGGCAGGCACCGGCCTCGTGGCTTGACACCCCTCCGGCTACCCCATACGATACCCGGGTGACTAAACCCGAGCTCAAGTGGGCGGTCCTCTGGTCGGTGGTCGTCATGGCGATCACGGCGGTGCCGTATGTCGTGATGTGGTGGTACACGCCGCTGCACGCGTTCTACCCGTGGATTCTGTTCAACGGAGATGATCACGCCGTCTACTATGCCTGGATCCGCCAGGCGCACGACGGCCACTGGCTCTTCCGCAACCTCTTCACGCTGGAGCCGCAGCGCGGCATCTATTTCCACGCCTACTTCCTGCTCCTCGGCCTGCTCTCCCGGGCGCCGTTTCTCGGCATTGAGGGGGCGGACCAGCTCGGCCGGAGTCTTTTCGGGATCATCACCCTGGTACTCGTGTACCGGCTCGCGGCCTTCTTCACGACCGACGTCTTCACGCGCCGCGTCGTCTTCTGGATCAGCGCCGTCTCCGGCGGCTTCGGCTGGCTCTTCTGGCACCGGACGGTAACCTTTTTGGACCCCGTGGATAGCTGGCAGCCGGAAGCATTCACCTTTGCCAGCCTCTATACCAACGGTCTCTTCTGCGTCTCCCTGGCGCTGATGCTGGGGATCGTCATCGCCCTGCTGCTCGCCGAGGAGCGCGGGCAGACCCGCTGGGCGCTCGCCGCGGGAGCGTGCGGCTTTCTCCTGGCCAATATCCACACCTACGACCTCTTCCACCTCACGGCCGCGTGGGTCTCCTTCTTCCTGGTCCGCTGGCTGCTCACCCGCCGGTTTCCCCGGGAGCAGCTTCGCGCCGCCTGCATCGCCGCCGCCGTGACGCTGCCGTCGTTCGCGTACATGTACTGGTTCTATAAGACGGAGCCGGTCTTTTCGAAGCGCGTCGAGGTGCCGACCCTGACTCCCGGGCCGCTGCTCTATCTCCTGGGCTACGGTCTGCTCGCGCCGCTTGCCGTCGCCGGCGGAGCGATCCTGGCGCGACACTGGCGCGACCGGCGCGAAGACACACCGCTGTCGGGCCGGCTACTGCTGCCGCTGACCTGGTGTGTCGCCGGCTACCTGGTGGCCCACGCGCCGGTTGCCTTCCAGCGCAAGCTGGTGATGGGTCTCCATTTCCCGCTGGCGCTGCTGGCGGGGCTGGCGCTCGCGGAGCTGTGCCGGCGGGTCGCCAAGCGCGCGGGGACGCCGCTTCTTGCGGGCGTGACGGCGGCGGTCGTGATTGCGACGAGCGCGATCACCATGGTTCGCTTCATGGTCCGAGACGTACAGACCGGCCTCACGCACAACATGACCAGTACCGGCATCCACCCCGTCTACTGGGACGAGAGCGAGATCGCGGCGTTCGAGTGGCTCCGAACGCACACCCCGGCCAGCGCCACGCTCATGACCTTTCCGCACAACGGGGTCCTCGCGCCCGCCTACGCGGACCGCGCGGTGTTTGCGGGACACTGGGGAGAAACGCCGGACTACGCCGAGAAGATGAAGGTGGCGGTCCCCTTCTACTGGGGCGGTTTGGATAGCCGGACCCGCCGCCGCTTCCTGGAGATGTCCGGAATCCGGTACGTGCTGGACAGCCGCCTCGATCGCGAGTACACCGTGGCTTCCGCGAGCAACCCGCACCGTTATCCCCCGCCGCGGCCGCTCTCGACGGAGCCGTTCCTCAAGCCCGTCTTCCACCAGGACGAGACGACGCTCTACGAAGTCCGGTAGCGGCCGAGGGGCCGGCGGTGCGGCGGGCAGCGGGGGTTCGCCCGCTCGCAGTGGCTGCCGGCCGGTCAGGCGGGCGGAAACCGGGGTGGGGCGGGCGGGAGCTGCGGCAAGAGCTGCTCCGTTTGGCCATCCGTCCAGGTCAGGCGGGCGTCGAGGATGCCGTCCGTCAGCAGAATCTTGAGCGCCTGCGCTCCGCTGATCTGGGTGCTGGTACCGTCCGGCTTGAGGCCCAGATCGATCCAGAGGCCCTCAAACGTATCCGGCTTCATGCAGGTCACCGAGATGCGCCGCTCAACGGCCAGCAGGGTGAAGGTACAGGGGAATAGCTCCCGCTGCTGCAGGCTCTTCTGACCGGTGACGGTCGGCACGCGCAGCCCCAGGGTGGCGCGAGCGATCCCGCCCTCGCCATCAGCGCCCGGCGCCTCGATGTGGACGAGCAGGCTCTCCACATCTTCCTGGACCACGGGCTGGTCGTTCAGGAAGAGCTGGAAGGTGAGGGGATCGAGAGCCATTACGACGACCTGGACGAGGCCGCCGCCGGTGATCCGCGCGACCTCGCTGGCGGGGCTGCGCGGGGGCTCGGGAGCATTTCCGTTGGGTCGGGCAAACATTCAGCTGGGATCCGGACGGGGAACGAGCAGCTCCTCTATTCTGCCACGCATGACGGCGGCTCGCACGCCGCTCTTTCGCTCCCGGCAGTGCTCACCGGCATCCCCGATCAATTGTAGGTGGTGTAGCGAACACCGCGCCCGCGGCCGAAGAAGGCGCGGGCCACCAGCACGAGGAGGACCAGCAGGAAGATCGGCCCCAGGATGAGACCCAGGAACACGTTCAGCCAGTTGATACCGCCCGGATACATGACTCCGCCGTAGAACAAGGGCGGGTTGAAGTAGAAGGCCGGATGGAAGGGGGTCCAGTAATACCAGTGGGGCGCACCCCAGTAAAAGCTGTAGCCGCTCCAGCCGCCGTAGTGGTACGCGGGGTACCAGCCGCCGTTGTAGTAGTAGCTGCTCGTGTGGAGCGGCGGCCGGGAATAGAAGCTGGGCGCAATACTGGTGGACCGGGCGATGCCGGAGCCGCCAAAAGCACCGGTGCGGCCGAACGAACCGGCGCCCGGCGCCGTGGAACGCCCGCCGAAGCCGCCGGCGCTTCCCGGACGTCCGAAGGAGCCGGTGCCGCTGCCGGTCGAGGTGGTTCCCCCGCTGAAGCCGCCCCGTCGCCCGAAGGAGCCGCCGCTGGACGGAGCGCCGCCGAAGGAGCTGCTTCCGGAGCGGCCCGACCCGCCGAACCCGCTGGAGCCGCCTCCAAACGAGCTTCCGCCGGACCGGGAGCCGCTGAAGCTGCCCCCGCCGAATCCGCCCCCGCCGAAGCTGCCCCCGCTGCGGCCTCCAAACGAGCCCCCTCCAAACGAGCCCCCGCTTCGGCTGAACCCGCCACCGCCAGAGCTGCGCCCCCCGCCGAAAGAACCGCCGCCGCGCGCAAAAGCACTGCTGGAGCAGGCGAGCAGCAGCGCTGCCGTGCCGACCAGCGCCCCAACTCGCGCCCAGCGGGACATCGTCGATTTCCGTTCGCGTGCCATCTTTGCCAGTTCCAGATCTGCCGCCATCGAATTCAGGACCGCCTGGCCGGTGCCCTCGGGACTGCGGCCGCTCGTGCGGGCGCCGGCACCGTCCGGACCCGGCTCACATTCCATCGGACATCACCGGTACTTTACCACCCGAATCCTGGCGACGGAAGTGCTGCACCGCTCTGCGGCGGCGCCCAAAGCAGCGCAGCGTCTCAAAGAAGATTGATCGTGGCGACTTCATCCGAAGCGAACCAGTGCGCCTTATAGAGCACCGTATAGGCCCGGACTACGTTGTCGACGGCGTTGATGTCGACGTATACATCCAGCACGTGGTCCGACACATCCCGCCCGTCCAACCAGACCCGCGTGAACTCGAAGGCAAAGGCGGGGTTCTGGTTCTCGATGATCAACTGATGACCGGGGAACTGAAGGGAGATGCGCCCCGGGAAGATCCCGATCTCACGGTTCGGATCATCCTGGGGACGGATGATCGCCGTCATCTCGCCGCCAAACCCCACCCCGCCGTGGCGCGGTTCGCCGAACTCGTCCCGACCGGCGTGGAGCTCCACGAACAACTGGGCGGCCATCACCTCGGCGCCGTTGTTGTGAAGCGTGGTGCTATCCCAATCGCCGCCCGTGCTGAAAACAACGTTATTCATGCTGACCCCTGCTATGTAACGCGGTTCCGCGGAGTGGGTTGCGCTCCGGTGGAAACCGGCGGTGAAGCAAGCACTCGCACGCCACCCCGTCCTGTCTTTTATACCGATCGCCTGCCCGTACTGCAAGGGATCGGCTGGCGGCCCGAGACCGCCGCCTGGTGACGGAAACCGTCGCCTCGCACCGGGCACCCGGGCCGATTCGGGTGTTCCGGCGGCGGTCGGAGCTAGAGGAGGAGGCGAGCGGGCGCTTCCAGCAGTTCCTTGACGATGGCCAGGAACTGTGCCGCCGGCGCCCCATCCAGCGCGCGATGGTCGAAGCAGAGTGTCAGGGTCATCATCGGGCGCACGGCCGGAGCGCCGCTCACGGCGACCACCCGGTCCTGGATTCGACCGACGCCGAGGATGGCCACCTGCGGCGGGTTGATGATGGGGTCGAAGTGGTCCACACCGAACTGGCCAAGGTTGGTGATGGTGAAGGTGCCGCCGGCGTAGGCATCCGGCGGCAGTTCCCCGCCCCGTGCGCGCTTCGCGGCGTCGCCGACGGCGCGAGACAGCTCGGTCAGGGTGAGCGCGTGTGCATCCCGGACAACGGGCACGGTCAGCCCCTCGTCCAGCGCCACCGCGATGCCCAGGTTCACGGCTGGATGAATCCGGACCACCTCGTTCTCCAGGGTGGCGTTCAGGAGCGGCTGCCGGATCAGCGCCTGCGTCACCGCGGCGGCAATCAGGTCCGTGTAGGTCAGCCGAGCGCCGGTGCTCTCCAGTGCGGGCTTGAGCTGGCGCCGGATCTCGGCGGCGGCCGTCATGTCCGCGTCGACCCGAAGCGGCACGTGCACCGCCTGCTGATAGCTGGCCGAAAGGCGCCCCGCAATGACCTTCCGCATCCCCTGAAGCGGGATCTCCCGTGCCTGGATAGCGGGCACTCGCCGGCGAGCGGAAGCCTGGCGAACGTCCTCAGCCTTGACCCGCCCCCGCGGGCCACTCCCGGCCACCTCTTCGAGCTGAACGCCCAGGTCGGCGGCAATCTTCGCGGCGAGCGGAGTGGCCCGCACGTCCGGCGCCTGCTCCAGCGACTCCCGCTGCGCGAGATACGCGAGGATGTCCCGCTCCACAATCATCCCCTCGAAGCCGGTACCCTCGATGGAGAGGGATTTCCAGGAGATGCCTGCATCCTCCGCCAGTTCCCGAGCACGGGGTGAGACGGACGGAAACTCGTTCGGAGCAGCGGAAAGGCCGTTGCCGATGTTGAGCTCGGAGAGCGGGGGGAGCTTGAGCTCGTCGGCGGGCCCCGCCGTGCTAGTCTCCCGATCCGAGTGCGCCGGACCGCCGTTCGCTGCGGCGAGC
>CAYQDT010000207.1:0-6571 GCA_964416225.1 uncultured bacterium | reverse complement strand
GGGCGAGGCACCCCCCGGGCCCTAGCCGCTCCGGCCCACCCTCCCGCGGCGGGGGCCCCTCTGGTCGCTCTGACGGCCCGGAAAGGCTTTCGGGCCTAACGCTCCCGGCGGGGCGTGCTCCTTCCGCCGGGTGCCCGCGGGTGGAGGGGGCGTTAGCTGCGGGTGGGGCGTGCACGGGTGGGCCGGAGCGTCGTCGAGCCACGCCCCCGGCTGGGGGCGTCACAGGGTTTTGCCGCCTGGCGGCGGCTGGAGGGTTGGACGACCGCTTTGTTGGTGGGAGCGGCTTGGGGCGTCACTGCTTTGGCGGCTGGGGTGGGTTCGGTCGCGGCTGCGTTGGTGGCTTTCTTGGTGGCCGGTTAGCATTGCCGGGGTTCGGCCGGTGCCGAGGCACCGGCCTATCCGGGGGAAAGGCCCTCCGAGCCTGGGGAGGACCAGCGGGCCTGGGAGGACCAGCGGGCCTGCGAAGCCCGTGCTGGTTTGGCCCGGCGCTGGTTTCGCCGGGCGCTGGTTTCGCCGGGCGCTGGCTAGCCGGCCGTCCGTACGGCGCGGATCAGCTCGGCCATTCCGAATACTCCGTTCCGCTGGAACTCGGTCCGCGGCCGAAATCCGGGGTGCTGCCGCAGGTAGGAATGGGAGTCGCCCCAGAGGAGGCAGACGAAGGTTTCGCCGACGATCCGTCCGCCGACCGGCCCGAGCCGGATGCCGGTCTTGTTGTCCTGGAACTGCTGCTGCGCCTCCGCGAGCACGTAATACCAGAGCGGCGCGTTATTCCGAAAGGCGGGGATCGTCTCCGCGAGGAGCGGGTTGTTCGGAGTGTCTTCTTCCGTGGCCTTGCCGACCTTCAGCTCCCCATCCGGGATGACCGGGAGCCCCATCGCGCGGGCGACGGCCTGTCCGGAGGGCAGCCCCATCCGCAGCCCGCGCAGCAGGTTTCGGGCCGCAAGGGAGTGCTCCCCTTTCGCCACGGTATCCGGCAGGCGGCCGAGCGGATTCACCAGAGAGGTATCGGGCTTGTAGGCGCCTTGCAGGCGCTGCCGGCCCGCCGGCGGGTTCGGGTCGATCCCGAAGAAGAGGTTCCAGTCGATCGCCCAGTCCGCCGGAAACGCGCGGAAGCCGACGAGGCTTTCGGCCTGTTGAGCGGGGGTGGCGGTGGCGAAGATCGTCTGCCGCCCTTCAAGGGAGGTGTTGAGGCGATAGATGGGCCGCACCATGGAGTGCCCGAAGCGGTAGGCCGCCACACTGAACTCGATGGGGATGAACGGCTCGTCCTTCCAGTGGAAGAAGCGCAGTTGGGGAGTGAACGCGGTGACGTTCACCGCGTCGATCTGCGGCAAGATCGCCCGCACCGGCTCCTTGCCGATGATGGTCGGCAGGAAATCGTGGAGCACGATCCACTGGTAGTGCCACCGCACCTCCCGCTGCACCGTCTCGAAAGCGGGAAGCTTCCCGCCGTTCTCCGCGGCGAGAAGGTCCGCCATGCGGTTGTGGAACCGGAGCAGCGCGGCCTGGAGCTGGCAGACAATCACGTTTTCATCATTCCGGGGATCGCCGATGAGCGCCCGCGCGGGCTCATCCGGGTTCGGCGTGTTCCGCGGGACGTCACGGGCGAGCGGGTCCGTTTCGCTCCCGCTCAACCGGCGGCCGAGGAGCATGTGCACCCCATCGTCCGCATACAGGTAGGGCTGATCATCCGGCCCGCGGCCGTAGACGTTGTCCAGGTCGAAGCGCGGGCTGCGGAAGTCGACGAGACCATCCGGATCGTTCTGTTTCTGCAGGCTGCTGGCCGGGTCGAAGGTGAGGTCGTGGTCGATGAACTGGCCGAGGTAGGTGTAGCCGGCGCTGATGACGGGATTCTCCTCGGCATCGGGTGGCACCTGATCTTCGGGGGAGGGCGGATCGGGATCCGCGACCATCCGATTGCCCAGCGCGACCAGGTCTTCGGGACGGTGGTCCGCAGCGGGAAGGGTGCGGAACAGCCGGCCGAACCGGCCCTCGAACTGACTGGAGCGGCGGGAGAGCAGCTCACCGCGCACGCCGGTGCCGTGTGCCCGCCGCGACGCCGAGGCGAACGGCGCGCCTCCCGGGGCGGGCTGCTGGGTAGGGGTCGTGGTCGGCAGGGTCGGACCAGTGGACGGGTCGTGCGCGGGCTCGCGGTTGCTCCGGGTCGGATCAGACATCGAACATCTCCGTTTGGGCGTGAGCTCCCCGGCGAGTGAACTCGCGGCTACAGAGGGCGAAGCCCGCCTGCGCGGGCTGAGGGTGGGAAGGGGGAGCGCTTTCCTGAGTATCTGGTTCCACAATCGAGGATCGTGGACAGGTATAGCCCCGAGCGCGATTGTTTTCAATGGGCGGCGCGGGGGTCAAGGATCAAGAGGTCAGTGGGGAGCGACCATCCGATTGCCCAGTTCCCCGGCGAGTGCGGCGGGGAGCGACCATCCGATTGCCCAGTTCCCCGGCGAGTGAACTCGCGGCTACGGTGGGCGAAGCCCGCCTGCGCGGGCTGAGGGTGGGGAGAGCGAGGGCAGCGACTACAGTGGGCGAAGCCCGCCTGCGCGGGCTGAGGGTGTGGGGAGAGCGAGGGCAGCGGCGAGGTCAGCGGCGAGCGAGGTCAGCGGCGAGTGAACTCGCGGCTACAGAGGGCGAAGCCCGCCTGCGCGGGCTGAGGGTCGGTGGGGGAGCGATTTCCTGTGTGGTTCGTACGGCTGCTCCTCGGTAACCTGTTCCAGGAAATGCTGAGGGTGGGTGGGGGTGATTTTCCGGGTGACCCACCACGAATGCTGCCGGCCCGGCAGATGGCCGTCCAACGGGCAGGACTGAAGGACGAAGGCCAGGTCGTCAATGCCCCATCGCTACCGAGCGTGAGGCCCACGTTCGCGAGCTGGAGCGGGCATGTCGGCGGAGGGGGGCGGGGAGTCCGGAAGCCAGGCGTGCTCCCATTCCGGCCAGAGGTCGGCGCGGCGGTGGCGCTCCTTCTGATCCATGACATAGCCGCGGAGCGGCTCCAGCGCGTCCCGCGCCACGGTGAACGCGCCGTATGCGCCCTGCCATTTAAAGGTGTCCGCCCCGAACTCATGCGTCATCAGGTGCGAGCTCGATCCTTTGATCTGCTGCACCAGGTAGGCGATGGCAATGGTGGGGTGAAACGAGCAGACGACGTGAATGTGGTCCGCCACCCCGCCCACGGCGAGCGGCACCTCTCGCAGCTCCGTAATCTTCGCGGTGATGGCGCCATCGAGGCGCGTCTCCATTTCCGGGGCAATCAACGGCATACGATCCCAGGTGCTCCACACCAGATGGCAGTCGAGCTGCGTGAACGGCTTCCGCATCCAGTCACTCCCTCAATCGCGGCGCCCCGCTCGCGTCGCGAGCTGGCCCTGCCCCGCCTCACAGCCCGCGGCCCGTGAGGCGCGCGCAGGCCCGCTTAGCTGTTTGCAGGGTCGAGCTCACCTGCTGCTCTTGATTCGGCCGTGGCTCAGTCATTCGAGGGTGGCCGCGGCGGGATGAACCGACCGCTCCCGTCGCCCCGGGGTGCCGGCCGAGGCAGAGACGGCGGTGTTCGGGCCGACGCGGCGTGCTGTTCGTGGCGCTCCGCGACGGGATGAATCCCGCCGCTCTCGGAGGGCCGGCGGGGAGTCGGCCTGCGCCGGCACCGCCGGCGGCTGAGGGGCCGGTTCCGGACGCCCGGCCCCCTTCCTGACCGATCCATCATCCGTGCCGGGTCCCCTTCGCGGTGCCTGCCGCCGCACGCACCGCTTCCTTCGGAGGGGGTTCCCGCTCGCCCGGCCCGAGCCAGCGCTGATCACTGAGCCGCCCTGGGTTCCCTCCGGCGCCTCTTACCGGGCGGCGGTGGAGGGCCCCGGCGCCTCCGCGGCCAGGACCAGCGCCATGGTCGCCCAGCAGGCCGCCGCGTGGGAGACGTACTGCGACTCCCCGTACGGGAACTCCGCGTCGAAGTAGTTGTTGCCGGGGATCGCCCGCTTGGAGACGTACCAGGTGCCGTCCGCTTCCTGGGTCCGCAGCAGGAAGCGCACGCCGCGCTGGTAGACCGGGTCGCTCACCGCCAGGCCGCCGCCCTGGCTGAGCGCGAAGAGCGCGGTGCCGGTGGCGTAGGCATCGCTCTGAATCCCCGGCAACTGGGCCCAGCCGCCGTCCGGGCGCTGGGTCTTGCGGAGCTCATCGAGGGCCTGCCGCCGCTCCCCGGCAGGGGCACCCGCCCAGGAGAGGCCGAGGAGGCGGAAGACGCGGTCCTCCGTTTCCGCGGCCGGCGCCTGGAGGAGCCATCGCTTCGCCCGGGCGATCCGCTCTTCGACCTCCGGCGCGGACTGCTGCGGCGCATAGGCCCGCAGCGCGCGGACCGCCATGGCGGTGGTGCTGAAGAAGC
Source organism: uncultured bacterium (assembly GCA_964416225.1). Taxonomy (GTDB): domain Bacteria; phylum Armatimonadota; class SYMT01; order SYMT01; family SYMT01; genus CAYQDT01. The sequence continues at coordinate 2,190 of CAYQDT010000207.1, read as the reverse complement.
TGGACTGGATGGGGGCGCGGACCATCCCGAACCGCCAGGCGCCGTCCGGAGACTGCGTCCTGGCGAGCACCATCGCCGTGTCCGCCAGCGTGCCGGAGGCCGGGGCCCGGCGCTCCGCGATGCCGAGGAACAGCGTGCCGTAGGTCGGAGCGACATCGCCGAGGTCCATGATCGGGACGTTCTTCAACTCGGCGGGATCGGCCAGCGCCTTCCGGAGGAACGGGCGAAGCTCTTCCAGAGAGGCGAGGACGCGCTTCTCGCCGGCGCGATCCAGGGCCGCGTCGACGGCGAAGCCGTGGGACCGGGCAAAGCCCGTGGCGTACCGTCCGAGCCCTTCGTGGTGGCAGGAGACGCAGCCGGTCCTTTGGGAGAAGATCTCCATCGCGTGCTGCACCTGCCGCAGGCCGGCCTGGGCCGCTTCCCGCGGGGTCCGGAGGGGCATGGCGGCCGCCGGGATGGCTCGCGCTCCCCGCTCCCGCAGGAGCTTCCCGCTTTCCGTATACCCGCGCGTCTCCGCCAGGCTGCGCGCCGTGTGCCCGGCCGCGTCCAGCGCGTCCAGGGAAGCTCCGGCGCCGCAGAGGGCGGCCACCGCTTCCGGATGATCCCCGAAGCCGGCCGCCAGATGGAGCGCCGTCCGGCCCTTTCGATCCCGGGCGCCGGCGGAGGCCCCGTGCTGGAGCAGCAGCGTGATCATGCTGGCGTGGCCGTTGGCGGCGGCATGCATGAGCGGCGTCCAGCCATCCAGGTCCGCGCCGTCCGCCTTCGCCCCGGCATCGAGCAGCACCCGGGCCGCCTCCGTGCGGCCGGCGGCCGCGGCGTGCGTGAGGGCGGTGGCGTGGTGGTTGTCCTGCGCGGCTACGGGCGCGCCGCGGGCGAGCAGCCGGCGGACCAGGTCCGCATCGCCGGCCCGCGCCGCGAGCATCACGGTGGTGAGGTGGTCCGGACGGGCGGCGTTGATCTCCGTTCCCCACTCCAGCAGCAGCCGCGCCGCTTCGGGGCGGCCGGCGGCGGCCGCGAAGGAGAGCGCGTTGCCGTAGGGGCTGCCCACGTTCACCTGCGCCCCGGCCGCCTTGAGCGCCCGCATGATCGGAGCGCGGCCCGTGCCCGCGGCGATCATCAGCGCGCTCATGCCGATCGTGTTGCGGGCGTTGGGATTCGCTCCATGCGCCAGCAGGGCGTCGACACCCGCGGCATCGCCCTGACCAATGGCGAGGAACAGCTCGGGGGCCGGCTTCTCGCTCCCCGCGGGCGGAGCGGGGTGCGCGGGCGAGGCGGGTCGAGGCGCGTCCGGCCGGGCCGGCGCGCCGTGGACGGGTGGCGCGGCCGCGGCTCCCGCCAGGAGCATGAGGCACGCCGAGTAGACAGGCAGTAGTGCGTTCATGGGTGATTACTCCCGGGGGCTTCGCCCCCTGCTCGCCGGCTGCCGGGCCGCGAGAACCGTGGAAGGGAATGGTTGAGGGCCGCGCCGCTGGCGGGGCCTGCGCTTGCCCCCGCTCGATGGGGCGGAGAGACCCGGCGACAGCGGTTTGTGGGCCAACGGGAAGAAGCTATCTCGATAACAATCTATTATGCGGGCTGGCGGAACCGGTTGGTCAAGTTTCGCCCAATCCGGCCCCTGGGATCGGGTGTAAAAAGCGGCGCCGGACGGAACGGCGGAGCACCTGGATTTTCAAATAGTGATCTTGTTGATGGAACCGCCCCTTCCGCAATCGCGGCCGGCAGGCAGAGCGGGTGACTGACCGCCGGGTGCGCACCGTCCTGGAACCGGCCAGGGCCCTGGATCTACGGCATCCCGCCGGGTGGTAACCACCCACGTGCGACTGCAGTATTACGGTAAGCGATGCCCGCCGCCGGGCGTGTGAAGTGGCGCACACGCCCCCTGCTGAAGCGGTCACGCGGGGAGGAGAAGTTCACCACCGAGACACGGAGGACACGGAGAGGGGAGGGAGAGGGGGACGGCAGGGAGAGGGTACGGGCCGGACGGAATCGGTGACGTAGCAGCAGCGGCATAGGAGGAGGGCCCGAGCAGCCGGGAGAGCTGCTCTCCGCGCTGCTTTTGTCGGGCAGGCGGCTCCGTCAGGAAGAGAGGGCGGAGGCGGAGGGCTCGACCGCCGCGGGCCCTTTCCCGGCGTGTGACCGATCCGGGAGCGCGGTCTCACCCGGCGCGCACCTCTTACAGATACCGGTGGA
>CAYQDT010000206.1:0-6579 GCA_964416225.1 uncultured bacterium | reverse complement strand
CGCGTAGAAGAGGTTCGTGTAATCGCTACCAACGCCTGCTGCCGGGCCGCCCGCTCTTCGCAGCGCCGGCAAAGGAACCGGACGGCCACCTCCTGACGCCGACCGTCCGTGCGCACCTGTGGATAGGTAGTGGGGCCCCTCCGCCAGTTCCGCCAGACCCCCTGCGACGAGAGCTTCTTTCCACAAATGGCACATTGCGGCCACATCGTCATCGCTCCTGCAAAACAAATCGTCCGCAGGCTATTGTCGGGCGGCCGCTCATCCGAACGGATAGCAGTTTTCCGTCCGCACGGTCGGTACCCCGCAACGGGTATCCGGGGCACTGAATCCCGGGCGCAAAAACGGGGTCACCGGAGAGCCCCGGCGACCCCGCTGGCCCGGCACGGTCCCGGCGCGCTAGGCGGCCTGGCTCTGCTCCTGGTCCCGCATCTGGTTCTGGGCGGCCTCCTTGGCGGCGCTCAGACCCTCCTGCGCAACCGACCCGACCTTCTGCGCCACGCTCTGCGCCATCTGCTGTCCCTGGTCGACCAGTCGGTCCCGGGTCTCGCCCATCAGCCGGTTTTCCGGCTCCGTGGCGGGCAGCATCAGGCCCAACAGTGCGCCCAGGCCGAGCGCCACCACGCCGATGGCGACCGGGTTTTCGTGCATCGTTCGCTGAACGCTGTCTTGCGCCCACTGGGCCCGGTCCTGAACCGTCCCCGCAAGCTGACCGGCACGATCCTGCACCGTTCCCGCCAGTTGACCGGCGCGATCCTGAACCGTGCCGGCGACCTGACTCACTCGCTCCTTCATCTGACCCGCCGTTTCGCTGACCCGGTCCTGCACCTGGCCCGCCATATCGCCGGCACGATCCCGCAGGTCACCCAGCCGCTCCGAGACCGGGTTGCCGGTCATTCCCTCGCCGCGGCCGCTGTAGCCCTGCGTCCCGTATCCCTGCGAGCCATAGTACTGCGCCCCGTAGCTGGGACCGTAGTTCTGACCGTATCCCTGCTCCGGCTGCTGTCCGCCGGAGGCATACTGACCGCCGGACATGCGATCCTGGTACGGGAGGGCATTGTTGTATTCCCGGGTCCACTGATGGTGCGGATGGCGGCGGGAGTTCATGTAGAGCCAGCCCAGCCCAATCCCGATCAGTGCCACGGGCAGCGGGTTTTCGCGAATGTTGTCCATAATGGTCTCTCCCGTATGACGGGCAGTGTAGACGGCTCCGCCGAAGGCCTCCTGCGCCCGCCCGATGGTGGCGTCGTGGACGGCATCCTTGGCCTGGCCGGTAATGTCCGCCACGGTATCCCGTGCTTTGTCGCGGAGCTGGTCCGCCGTATCCAGCACCGTCTCCTTCGCCTGCTGCATGAGCGTCGGGGGATCCAGCTTTTCCTTGATCGCGTTCAGCGTCCCGCCAATCTCACACCGCGTCTGCTCCACTCCCGCGCGAGCGACGTCCACCTCCGACGACTGCCGGTGCTCGGTGTCCTGGTCCGTCATCTCCATATCTGTATCGTTCGCCGGGTCATGCTGCCCGGCGTCGAATATGCTGCGTGCCACTGACGTCCTCCTTCAACGAATTCAATGTCTCGACGGTCTCCCGGGGCGTCAGGTCCAGGCGTTTGAGCGCGTTCATCCCCTGAATCGCCAGGTAAGCGCCGATCCCCAGAACCACCAGGCTCACGATCAGTGCGGAGCCCCAGGCCGGCATTCCCAGCCGGACCAGCATCAAGACCACGGCCGCCACCAGCGCCAGGAACCCGGCATATGCCACCAGGCCTCCCGCCGCAATGAACGCCACGTCTTTGCCGGCTTTCTGCGCCTTATCCGAAAGCTCCGCCTTCGCCAGCTTTGCTTCCTGACGCACCAGCGTCGAGATCTCCTGGGTCAGCTCCGCGAAGAGCTCCCCCAGGGAGCGGTCGTCGGTGGAGCGGTTCTCTTCGTACATCATTGAGAAACCCTCACTCTCCGATGGAGCTGGAAGAGCCGGACGAGCCGGAAGAGCCGGATCCACCCATTCTGGCGCCGCTCATTTGATCGACATCCTCCATGTCATACGCATCACCCATGGCGGAGGAGGTCATCCCGGTTCGCGGCGCGGCGGATGCGGCTTCAAAGGTGGTCGGCGTCGTCGGAGACATGGGCGCCTCGGCACGGCTGGCGCTTCCAAGGGTTCCCATCCCGGCTCCGGTCGACTCCCCGGCCATGCTCGCCCCGGTGCTCGCCGGCAGGCTGGTGTGCTCCGCGGCACGGTCATACGCGGTCGGCAGGGTTGAGCCGCCGGAGCTCATTGAGGCGCCGGAGCCGTACTGTGCGCCGTAGCTGCTCCGGCTGCCGGACTCCTGGCCGTACCCGCCGCTCTCCATACTGCTCCCGGAGCTCTTCAGGAAACGCACGGCCATAAAGCCGAGCGCGAAGGCGCCGCCGAGGAAGAGCGCCGGCTGCCGCCGCGCGAAGTCCTCACCCCCTGCGGCGAGATCCTCGATCCGCGCGTCGCGGAGGTAGCCCGCCACGTTCTCCACCACCTGCGCCGCCTGCTCGGTGGCGCCGGCAATCGGCTCCTGCTGCTGGGTCCGGAGGTGCTCACTGGTGCTCCGCAGCGCCCGTGCTACACTTCCCAAACTGTCCGCCGCGCGCGCCTTCTGGCTGTCGAGCTGCTGGCTGACCTGGCCCCGCGCCTGGTCGACGAACTGACCGGCCATCTGGCCGGCTTGCTGCTTGATCTGGTTCACGTCGGGGAGGCCGGACGGGGAACCCGTCGCGCCCATCGAAGCATTCGCTCCGCTGCCCGATGACGTATAGGTACTGCTCTCCACAGTAGCTCCTCTCTTTCGCACGAACCGGTGCTCGTGTTGACGGCTACTTGTACCCAGCCAGTCCATGGATGAAGCACCCGTTCGCCCGGAGCGCGGACTCGCCCGACGCGCCTCCCACGGAGCGCCGTGGAGGGAACTTCACGCATGCGGGCGTAAGTGGGTGCGGGCGCCCCGGGCGCCGCTCTTGCTGACGCCTCCGCTCCGAAAATGCTCACTTCCTACCACAATCACACCACCTGGAGCGACGGCGCGCCGACCGTTGCCGCGCAGCTCCATGCAGCGCGGGCGGCGGGTCTGGATGAGCTGGGGATCGCCGATCACCTGGTGCTGAGCCCCGGGGGCGAAGAGGTGGAATGGAGCATGCCGCCGGCTTTGCTGGGCGACTATGTTCTGGAGCTCCGATCGGCGGCAGCGGAGGTGCGCGGCGTCACGCTCCGTCTGGGCGTGGAGGCGGACTACTTCCCGGAGACCGTGGATACCCTCCGAGAGCGGCTGGCGCCGTATCCCTGGGATTTCGTCATCGGCTCGGTCCATTACGTGGACGGCTTTCCGGTGGACGAAAACGCGCGGCTCTGGGACGCGCTCACGCCGGCGGAGCGAGACACCGTCTGGCGCGGCTACTGGACCCGGGTGCGGGAGATGGCGGAGAGCCGGGTGTTCGACTTCGCGGCGCACCTGGACCTGCCGAAGAAGTTCGGTCACCGTCCGTCGGTCGACCTCACCGCGGAGATCGGGGCGGCGCTCGATGCGCTTGCCCAGGCCGGAATGGCGCTGGAGATCAACACGGCCGGCTGGAGTCTCCCGGCGGGCGAAGCTTATCCGTCGGTCGCCATTCTCCGGGAGGCGCGGCGCCGCGGCATCCCGCTCCTGATCAACGCCGATGCCCATTTCCCCGAGTTCCTCACCCGAGACTTTGACCGGGCGCGAGCGCTGGCCGGGGAAGCCGGGTTCTCGGAGCTCGTGCGCTATGATCGGCGCCGGGCCATCCCGTACCCCCTGCGCCCCTAGCGCGGAAGCAGATGCGCCGCGCCAATGGCGGGAGCGGGACCGGGGGAGACCCGGCACCCGCCGCCAAACTTTTCGCCCCGTCCCACCACGGCTCCGGGCGATCAGCCGAAAAGCGCCGACCTGCCCCATCCTGGCCCGGTGGCGGTCGCCGGCTTCCGAGAGAACTCCATGCAGCAGCGGATCGTCGGCTTTCACCAGGACGAAGAAGGGCACTGGGTGGCCGACCTGGAATGCGGTCACACGCAGCACACCCGCCACGACCCACCGTGGCAGAATCGCCCCTGGGTCACCACGCCTGAGGGCCGCTCCTCCCGCCTCGGCACCCTGCTCAACTGCCCCCTTTGCGACGCCTCGAGGGCGGGATAGAGAGCCCGGCATCGGATCGCCCGCGCCTGGGCCCCGGAACACGCGGGTCTACCGGATGGCGCGTGACGGAAGCGCCCTGGAGCGTAGAGGTACCGAAGTGGGGGTGGGCATCCGGCGCACCCGAACGGTGAGCACTCACCCTCCGCGGCGCTCCCGGTCTACGCTACATGGAGCCCGTAGTGGACCGCGCGGCGGGCGCGGGAGGCCTGGGCGATGTAGTCCAGCAGGAGGCGGAGGTACAGCGGCTTCGGGAAATAGGCGCTGAAGGGAAGATCGCGTGCGCGCGGGTCGGCAAGGTCTTTTGCGGATAGGGCCGCGGTCGGAATGAGTGCCAGCTCCGGATCGCGGAGCTGCTCTCTTCGGAACTGCCACCCGTCCACCCCCGGCATGACCAGGTCGACCAGAATCAGATCCGTCTCCGGATGGCTGCGCAGGAATTGCAGACCCTCCTGACCATTCGCGGCCAGCGCCACGCGGTAGCCCTCGTCGAGGAGCAGGGCGGCCAGCGCCTCTCGAATGTGCCGCTCATCCTCCACAATCAGAATTCTTAATGCGTCCATTCCGGTTCCCATCGTCCATTTTCTCTTCTAGAGGCCTGCCCACATCCGCAGCCTCGCTGGGCGGCGGCGTTCCATCGTTCGGCTGGACTCCTATCCGTCTTCTGTTGGACAGCAACCCGGCAGCTCCCTCCACCATTTAGCAAGCTGCCGCGCGCCATGGTTCCACATTCCTGGACGGCGGACGGCTGGGTGCGCAGCGGAGCGAGAACGATGCGCACCCGGTTGACGCGCGGCGCCGCCGAACTGGGAATGATAAACAGGGAGACGGTCGAGCCGCGGCGTGCCGGGCTGAGCTCCCGGACGGATCCGCTTTCCGCTGCGGGGAAACGGCCCCTCGGACCGGGACCTTTACGCCGTCGCATCGCTGCGCGTGAGCGGCACGGAGACGCACGACGGATGGCATTGCCCACGCCCACCCACCACCCGCACACTGAGCGAGAGCGCGCCCTGGCACTGCTGAAGCGGTTCGGCTGGAACGCCACCTCCTTTCAGTGCCTGGAGCCGGGCTTCCAGTACTGGTTCGACGACGAGGACGCATGCGTGGCCTACGTGGATACCGGCCGGGCGTGGGTGGCGGCCGGCGCCCCCATCGCGCCGCCGGCACGGTTCGCGGACGTGGCGCGCCGCTTTCTACGAGCCGCCGCGGAGGCCGACCGGCGGGTCTGCTTCTTTGCGGTCGAGCAGCGTTTTGTGGACCTCATCCCGTGCTGCGCGATCTCGATCGGTGAGCAGCCCGTCTGGAATCCCGCCGAGTGGCCGACCGTTCTGGCCTCCAGCCGAAGCCTGCGTGAGCAGCTCCGCCGGGCGCGGGCCAAGGGCGTGCGCGTCTGCTCGCTGGAGCCGGGTGACCTCTCCGATCCGGCCGGAGAACAGCGGCGAAGCGTCGATGCGCTTATCCATCGCTGGCTCGTCTCACGGCCGATGCCGGCCATGGGGTTCCTGGTCCAGATCGCCCCGTTCAGCTTTCCGGGCGAGCGCCGGTTCTTCGTGGCGGAGCGAGAGGGGCACGTCGTCGGCTTTCTGGCGATGGTCCCGGTCTACGCGCGCAACGGCTGGCTGGCGGAAGACCTCCTCCGCGATCGCTCCGCGCCGAACGGCACCGCGGAACTGCTGGTCGACGCGGCCATGCGCGCCGCGGAAGCGGAGGGGAGCACATACCTGACGCTCGGTCTCGCGCCCCTGTCGGGCGGCGTGGGCGGATGGCTGCGGCGGATCCGGTCGTGGTCCTCCGGCCTCTACAACTTCGAGGGCCTGCGCGCGTTCCGGGAGCGGCTCCGTCCGAGTAACTGGTCGCCGCTCTATCTCTCGTTCCCAAGGAGCCAGGCGGAGTTGGTGACCCTGTATGACGTGCTGGCGGCCTTTTCCCGCCATGGCCTCCTGCGCTTCGGGCTGGAGACGCTGCTTCGTGTCCCGGAGATCGGGCTAAGGGTCCTGGCCGGCCTCCTGGTCCCCTGGATCCTGATGCTGGCCCTCGCGAACACGCACCACTGGTTCCCGGCCCGGTGGGTTCAGGATGCGTGGGTCATCTTTGATCTCGGGGTGCTGTTCGGGCTCGTGGCTCTCTGCACCGCGTGGCGCCAGCGCCTGGCCGCCTTGCTCGCCACCGTCATCACCGGAGATGCGCTGCTCACGGCGGGAGAGGCCGTCGCCTACAACCTCCCCCGCGCGCGCTCCCCCCTCGATCTGATCGTGACGGCCGCGTCGGTCTTGGCGCCGCTCTCGGCCGCCGCCCTGCTGTGGGGGGCCTGGGCGCACCGCCGCACCCGCCATTGATGGGCGGTCCCGGGTTCTAAAGTAGGCGGAGCGCCCCGGGCACCCGGAGCTCCACCGTCAGGCGCGCCCTTCTT
>CAYQDT010000205.1:0-6588 GCA_964416225.1 uncultured bacterium | reverse complement strand
CGTTCCGCTTGTTCTTGCTGGTAGCGTAGTTCTTCTCTTTGCAGTCCTGGCAAGCCAGGCCGATGATGATGCGATCTTCTTTAGCCATGGTGATTACTCTAAAACGCTGAAGCCTCCCATGGGAATCGAACCCATGACCCCGTTCTTACCAAGAACGTGCGCTACCTCTGCGCTAGGGAGGCCCGTCCGGAGCCTGATTGTAACCGAGGCAGGCCCGCGAGTCAACGGTGGATCGCCGAAACGCGCTGCCGGTCACGTGGCCCTGGAACATGGGCAGGAGTGGATTCGAACCACTGAAGCTTCCGCATCGATTTTACAGACCGACCCCTTTGGCCACTCGGGAACCTGCCCAGATGAAAGCTATTCAGTTGTCAGAGGTGCCGCGGAGAGCCGGCGAAGGGAATCGAACCCCCAACCGACGGTTTACAAAACCGTTGCTCTACCATTGAGCTACGCCGGCCGGTTCCGGAAGGTCCGGCCGCTCTCGCCTGCCGCCGGAACCGGACCGGTAGTCCGGCGATCCCGCCGCGGCGATGGACGTGCGCCATTATAGGGACGCCCCGGATGGCTGTCAAGCATTGCGCCGCCCCGGTTTTCACCCCCGGCCCGGAGTCCGCCGCGGAGTAAAAAGAAGCAGCGCCGCCGGGAGCCGGCGGCGCTGTCCGGGGCGCCAATGGCCCAATTGCTCAGGAGCTGGGGAGCTCGGGAGCTCGGGAGCTCGGTAGCTCAGGAAGCCTTGCCGATCTTGAAGATCTTCGTGCCGCAGTCCGGGCACTTGCCCTCGGTGGCGGGGCGGCCGTTCTTCATCGTCACCTGCTGCGCGTCCTTGATTTCCTTCTTCGCGCGGCACTTCACGCAATAACCTTCCATTCCGGTCCATCCTCCCTTGGTCAGCAGTGCGGACGCCGGCCCCATGCACCGGAACCGCAACCATCCGACAAGCATTGAATTCGCTTGGAGAGTTCGGCCCGCACGGCTCGTTTCCTTCTCGTCAGGCGTGGAATGCGGAAAAATTGTTCGGATTCCCTGGTTCGGTACCGAGGCACCCGCCCGGCGCGGCGAAGCAGACGACCCGCCCCTCCCGCCGCGGTGCCGCGCCCCTATCCCCCACGGTCCGGGTCGGTTAGAATAAGGGAGCCCGAGACGGAGAGATTGATGCGAGACCTCGAGACCATCCCGCGCGTTCCGCTCGGGCAGCTTCCCACGGCGCTGGAGCCGGCCCCGCGGCTGGGACGCGCCATCGGGCTTCCCAACCTCTGGTTCAAGCGGGATGATAATACCGGCCTGGCGCTCGGGGGCAACAAGGCAAGGAAGCTGGAATACCTCCTGGCGGAGGCGCAGGCGCAGGGCGCGGACGTGCTCCTGACCACGGGCGGACTCCAGTCGAACCACGCCCGGATGACCGCGGCGGCGGCATGTCGGCTGGGGCTGGAGGCGATCCTGTTCCTCTGCAACCCGGATCCCGGAGAGGCCCGGGGAAATCTCCTGCTGGATCGCCTCCTGGGGGCGGAGATCCGGTTCCTGCCCGGCCTGAGCCTGGAGGAGATGCACGGCGCGATGGGCGACGAGGCGGACCGGCTCGCAGCGCGCGGGCGGCGCCCGTATATAATTCCGGTAGGAGGCTCCACGCCGCTCGGCTGCCTCGGGTATGTCCGGGCCGTGCGGGAGCTGGCGGCCCAGGCGCGGGAACAGGGGACGCGGATCGACGCGATGGTGGCGGCGACCGGTTCCACCGGCACCCTCGCCGGCATCCTTCTCGGCGCGCGGGTCTACCTCCCGGAGGCGCGGGTGTACGGGGTGAGCGTGAGCTCGCGGCGGGAGCTGGGCCAGGAGTGGTGTGCCCGCATCATTGCGGAGGCGGCGGGGCTGCTGGAGCTGGAGTACCGGCCGGAACCGCAGGAAATCCCCATCTGGGACGATTGGCTGGGGCCGGGCTACGGGGTTCCCACGCGAGAAGGGATGGAGGCGCTCCGGCTTGCCGCCGCCAGTGAGGGGTACCTGTTAGACCCCGTCTACACCGGGAAAGCGCTGGCAGGGGTACGGGGGCTGGCCGGCCGTGGGGAACTGCGGCGGGAGGAGACGGTAGTCTTCTGGCATACCGGCGGCGCTCCCGCGCTCTTCGCCTTCAATGATTTCACCTAGCTGCAAGTAACGAGCGGTAGGCAACGCGCCGTGATAGGGGGTCGCCGGTGCGGCGCGCCGGGAAGCGTCAGGGCTCCGGGTGGACGGATAGGATGGGGGTGAGGCCCCGACACCGTCGTGCCGCGGGAGGCAACCCGCGGCGGTCACCGGGCGCTCCTGCCGTGCGGTGTGAGGTCGCTGCGGCGGACCCTTGGGAGAGTACTATGGATGCACAGAAGGCAACGTGGCGGACAAAAGTCGGCCTGGCGGAGATGCTGAAGGGCGGCGTCATCATGGACGTCACCAACGCGGAGCAGGCCCTGATTGCTGCCGAGGCCGGCGCCGTCGCGGTCATGGCGCTGGAGCGGGTCCCGTCCGACATCCGCGCGCAGGGCGGGGTGGCCCGCATGTCCGACCCGAAGATGATCCGCGAGATCATCGACGTGCTGCGCGAGAAGAACTACGAGATACCGGTCATGGCGAAGGCCCGGATCGGCCACTTCGTGGAGGCGCAGATCCTCGAGGCGCTGGGGGTCGACTTCATCGACGAGAGCGAAGTCCTGACCCCGGCGGACGAGGAGTTCCACATCAACAAGCACCTCTTCCGCGCCCCCTTCGTCTGCGGCTGCCGGGACCTCGGCGAGGCGCTCCGGCGCATCGGTGAAGGCGCGGCGATGATTCGGACGAAGGGTGAGGCGGGAACGGGCAACGTGGTCGAAGCCGTCCGCCACCTGCGAAGCGTGCAGGGCCACCTCCGGAAGCTCGCCTCCATGCGCGAGGAAGAGCTGATGACGGAAGCCAAGAACCTGCAGGCCCCCTACGAGCTGGTGGTCGAGATCTCCCGCACGGGGAAGCTGCCGGTCCCCAACTTCAGCGCGGGCGGCTGCGCCACCCCCGCGGATGCCGCGCTGATGATGCAGCTCGGCGCCGAGGCCGTCTTCGTGGGCAGCGGGATCTTCAAGGCGGCGGCCAGCGTGGCCGACGTGGAGCAGCGACGCGCCCTTACGCTGCAGCGGGCCAAGGCGATCGTCGCGGCGGTGACCTATTACGACGACCCGAAGATGCTGGCGGAGGTCTCCACGGATCTCGGGGAGCCGATGTCCGGGCTGGACGTGCGCTCCATGGAGCCGGCCCAGCGGATGGCTTCCCGCGGCTGGTAGCGCGGCGACGAGGGAGGGGTTGGCCTGGCCAACCCCTCCCTCACGTCCGGCGCGGCGCGCCTGAGCCACACCCGGATGCCGGAGCCCGGTTACACCCGGACGCGTCGCCGGACCCGCTCCCTCTCCGCACTGCGGGAGCGCACCGGCGCAGCCCTGACGAACGGTAGCCTTCCCATGCTTGACTCGGAAAAGCCGGACTCGGAAAAGCCTCACTCGGAGAAGCGTGGTGCGAAACCCGCTGCCTGCGAGAAGCAGTTGACCATCGGCGTGCTGGCCCTGCAGGGAGACGTGCCGGAGCACCTCCGGGCGCTCCAGGCGGCCGGCGCGAACGCCGTCCCCGTGAAGACGCGGGCCCAGCTGGAGAGCGTGGACGGTCTGGTCATTCCCGGCGGGGAGAGCACCACCGTGGGAATGCTGCTGGAGCGGTTTGACCTGATGGAGCCGCTGCGGGCCCGGGCGGCGGAGGGGATGCCCCTCTTCGGGACCTGCACGGGGCTGATCCTGATGGCGCGGGAGATTGAGGGAAGCGCGCAGCCCCGGATCGGCTGCCTGGACGTTTCCGTGAAGCGGAACGCCTACGGACGGCAGGTCGACAGCTTCGAAGCGGACCTCTCCATCGCGGAGGCGGGTGGGGAGCCGGTTCGCGCCGTCTTCATCCGGGCGCCGCAGGTCACCCGGACCGCGCCGGAGGTGGAGGTGCTGGCGGAAGCGGAGGGCCGCCCGGTCCTGGTGCGCCAGGGGAATCTCCTGGGAGCCACCTTCCACCCGGAGCTGACGGGCGATGCCCGGGTCCATTCCCTCTTCGTGGAGATGGCGCGCAAACGGTGAACCGCCGGCGACTCCTCATGGCGACGGCGGCCTTCGGGGCGCTCGGACCGGCCGCGGCTCAGACCGCGCCGCCCGCTTCCGGAGCCGAGCCGCTCGAGCGTCTCTGGAGTCGACCGCTGCCGAAGCTCATCGCCCTGGCTCTGGCGGCCGACGGCTCCCGGCTGCTGGCCGGCGACCTCGGCGGCTCGGTCCGCTGCTACGACAACCAGGGCTCGCTCCGGTGGCAGGCTGAGTGTCCGAATGCAAACCGGCTGCTCTGCAGCACCGGCGGCCTCCTGTCGATGGCGTTTGCCAGGCGTCAGCCGCTCTCCCGGCGGGTGTTCCTGCTGGACCGTGACGGCAATATCCTGCGGATCCTGGAGGCCGGCAACGCCATCCAGGCGGCGGATGTGGCGGCGGACGGCACCACCGCGGTCTTTGCCGCCGGGAAAGAGCTCACCTTCTGCAGCCGCAGCGGGGACGCGATCCGGACCCGCTCAATCGTTCTCCCGGGGGAGCCGTCCCAACTGGAGTTGGGTCCGGCGGATTCCATCTATGTCAGCTACGGCGGGCTGGGACGGCTGGATCTGGTTAAGAGCTCCGGCAGGGTGCTCTGGAGCTATGTCGTGCGGAGCGGCGCGGTGCGGAATATCTCCGCCAGCGCCGACGGGAAGTACCTGGCCGTGGCTACCCGCGCGCCGAACGACACGGCGGCGGTTTCCCTGCTGGACTGGCAGAAGAACCGGCACTGGACGGAAGTTCGCGGCGGCCGGCTGCCCCGGGTGCGCATCTGCGCCGACGGCAGCGCGGTGCTGCTGACCTACGAGCACAAGGTGGAGCACGGCGCCCAGAAGCTGTTCGAGCGCCGGCTCGCCTACCTCTCCGGTCCGAACGGAGTTACCTGGACCAAAGGCGGCGGCTATACCGCGCCGCTCCTCGTCTCCGTCGCCGCGGACGGGAACTGGGTGGTGGCGCTCGACCGCCAGCGGGAGGCGGGCCCGGCCCATTTCCGGCTGTACGGCCGGGATGGGGGGCGGCTCTGGATGTACACCTCGCCGGAGAGCGTCCTGATCGCCGCTTCCTCCCAGCAGGGGCGGCACTTCGCGGTCTACCGCGCGGACGGAGTGGTGGAGCTGGTACACGTGACGGCGCGCTGAGCCGGCCCGCGCTGCCGTCCGTCAAGCGGGCCGCCGGGTAGACGCGCGCCTGCCGGCCCGGGCGCCGGGCGAATGTTTAAGTGCAAAGCATCAGAGCGGAGCAAAGGAAAACCGTCCGGTCGTGGTGCATAATTGAGGGACCTTTCTCGTTTGGATAGCGGACCTTCGCCTGGGCGCCTTGGAGGATCCGACTGGGAGAGAGGTCGAGCCGCTCGGGACCACCGCCTCTTCGGAGGAGGGATTACCGCGCGGCTCAAGTGTCAGGGCGCTAACCACGCCGCCAGGCGGCGTGGGGAGGTTGATCACAGATGAGTCGGTCATTTTATTTCACGTCGGAATCGGTAACCGAGGGACATCCGGACAAGCTCGCGGATCAGATCTCGGACGCGGTGCTGGATGCGCTGCTGGCGCAGGACCCCACCAGCCGCGTTGCTTGTGAGGCGCTGCTGACCACGGGCACCGTGGTCGTGGCGGGCGAGATCACCACCAAGGGCTACGTGGAGATCCCGGACATCGTCCGGCGGACACTGGAAGAAGCGGGTTACACGCGGGCGAAGTACGGCTTCGACTGCTCAACCTGCGGGGTGCTGACCGCGATCCAGCGGCAGTCTCCGGATATCGCCATGGGCGTGGATACCGGCGGCGCCGGCGACCAGGGCATGATGTTCGGGTTCGCCTCGACGGACACCGAAGAGCTGATGCCGATGCCGATCATGCAGGCCCACAAGCTTGCCCGGCAGCTGGCGACCGTCCGCAAGAACGGGCTGATCCCGTATCTGCGGCCGGACGGCAAGACGCAGGTCACGGTCAAGTATGAGGACGGAAAGCCGGTTCGGATCGATAAGGTGCTGATCTCCACGCAGCACCAGCCGGCGGTGCCGCAGAAGACCATCTTCGAGGACATGATCGAGAAGGTGATCCTTCCGATCCTTCCGGCGGAGTTGATCGACGCGGGAACCCAGTACTACGTCAACCCCACGGGGAACTTCGTGATCGGCGGACCGCAGGGTGATACGGGCCTGACGGGCCGCAAGATCATCGTCGATACCTACGGCGGCTGGTCGCGCCACGGCGGCGGCGCGTTCAGCGGCAAGGACCCGACGAAGGTGGACCGCTCCGCCGCGTACATGATGCGCTACGTCGCGAAGAACATCGTCGCGGCCGGCCTGGCCGAGCGGTGCGAGCTGCAGGTGGCGTACGCCATCGGCGAGCGAGAGCCGCTCTCGGTGCACGTCGACTCGTTCGGGACGGGGAAGGTGCCGGACGCGCGCCTCGTGGAGCTGACGCGCAAGTACTTCGACCTCACCCCGGCCGGCATCATCCAGAAGCTGGACCTCCGCCGG
>CAYQDT010000204.1:1110-6595 GCA_964416225.1 uncultured bacterium | reverse complement strand
TCGATGGAGGGGGGCGCCGACGGCAGCCCCGCCGCCGGGTTCCGAGGTGGTGGAGCGGACGGGCGAGTGACCGCGGAGGCCCGGTCCGCCGCAACCGCTTGTTGACCCGGCTGCGCCTTCACTCGTTCGCCGGGGCCGCACTCCCCGGCCGCCCTGCTCACCGAATCCCGCATGTCTTCTCCCGCCGCATCCACGCACCCATCCCGGCCGCCCTTCCGCATCGGCATCCTCCTCTCCGGCAAGGGCCGCGGCAGCAACATGCAGGCGCTCATCGACGCCGCGGGCGACGGCCGGATTCCGGGTGAGATCGCCCTGGTGCTTAGCACCACGCCCGGCGCGCCCGCGCTCGAGCGGGCGGCCGCCGCGGGGGTGCCGCATCAGCTCGTCCGCGCCCGGGACTATCCCACGCAGGCGGCGCTGGACGGCGCTCTCGCGGACGCCTTCGACGTAGCCAAGGTGGACCTGGTCTGCCTGGCGGGCTACATGCGGCTCCTCTCACCGGTGTTTCTCGACCGATTCCCCGGGCGGGTGATCAACGTCCATCCGGGCCTCCTGCCGGCGTTCGGCGGGCACGGCTTCTATGGACACCGGGTGCACGAAGCGGTCCTGGAGAGCGGGACGAAATATACCGGAGTGACCGTCCATTTCGCGGACGCGGAGTACGACCACGGCCCGATCATCGCGCAGGAGGTGGTGCCCGTGGAAGCGGACGACACCCCGGAGGCGCTGGGGGCGCGGGTGCTTGCGGAAGAGCACCGGCTCTATCCGGAGGTGGTGCGCCTGATCGCGCAGGGGCGAGTCCGGGTGGAGGGGCGCCGCGTGCGGATCCTGCCGTCCGCCTGACGCCGGCACTCGGGGTGAGCGGGTTTCCTTGCGGAGCTCACGGGGAGCAAAGCCGGTAGACCTCCAGAAGTCCCACTTCGGGGCCGCGGCCGGGAGTGCGAAAGCACGTGGTCCGCGCGTGGTCATTCCGGTAGACGCACGCGCCGAGCCTGAAGGGTGTCGGGATTACCACCGGGTTCACCGGACGCCGGACCTGAAGCCAGAAGACCGCGTGTCTCGTCCGCGGCAGATCTGCCAGGGTCTCGTAGTAGACCGGCCGCGGCGCGTAGAAGCCGTTGATCCGGTAGTGGGGGACAAACAGCACGGCGTCTCGCGGCAGCAGCCGGTCCAGCCGCGTGTAGTCCTCCCAGAGCGCGATGTAATCCCGGTGAAAGCGCCACTCGGGCGTAAGGCCCAGCGAAACCGCCGCAAACGGCAGTGCCCAGTACGCTTGAAGCAGCAGTGGGAGCGCCACCAGTGAAAGCCCGGCCCGCCGGAGCGCTCTCCGCAGGGGGAGCATGCCGAGTCGGCTCCGCTTCGCCGCCGGGAGCAGGAGCATCAGGGCCTGCTGAAGTCCGCCGAGGAAGCGCGGGTCGTGCGGTAGACAGCAGGCGACGAGAGCGCCCTGCAGCACCAGTAGGGCGGACGCCCCGGCGACCACCCGGGCGGCGTGCCGCGCGGGCGCCGGTGAGGGCAGCGCGCGCCTTCGTCCCCGGCACAGCGCCGCGGTAAGGCAGCCGGCGGATCCGAGCCACACCAGGGGCGAGTAATTGAGCAGGGCGAGCTGCAGGAACGCGCCTGGCCCGCCCTGATTCAGCTGCCTCATCGCGCCGAGCACCGCTTCGGCCTGGCCCGGCGGATAGACGGACGGACCCAGGCGCCCCGCCAGCACGGGTCCCAGCGGCGACCCGGACTGCACCCAGGTCCAGATCACCAGCGGCCCCGTGCATAGAGCCGCCGGCAGCAGCAGCGCCAGCACCGTTCCAGCCCGGTTCCGGCTTTGCTGCGGGACCAGCCAGACGGCGCCGAGCGCCAGCGTACCAAGGGCAGCCGGCGCCAGTGACAGCTTGGCCGCCGCGGCCATCCCGCAGAAGAGGGAGAGCACGGCGCCCCAGCCCGCGGGCGAGAGCCGGGCGCGCGACGCCGGTCCATCCAGTAGAAACAGGAATGCGGCGGCGATGGCAAGGTCGCCGATCGCATGCGCTCCCGCGGTCACGTACCAGATGGCGGGGTAAAGTCCGACCACCAGCGCCGCGGCCCAGGTCCCGGGCTGAAGTCCGTAACCTCGCGCCGCGCGCAGGCGGGCGAAGGCGGTCCACCAGAGCAGTGCACTCAGGGCCCAGCTGACGACGTTTGCTGCGTCGGGCACTCCGAGGGCATGCAGCGGCGCCTGAGAAATCTGATAGGCGGTCTGCGGCAGGGCGCTTTCGACCGGAAAGCGATAGAAACGCAGCGCTCCGTCCTCGACGATGCGCCGCGGAACGAGCATGTGGTAGTGCAGCTCGTCGATCTTCGTTGACGGCGCCAGGGCCACAAGCAGGTTGACGAGGAGTGCGGCGCCTCCCAGGACCAGCGGCGCCGACAGGCTCACTTGGACCCGGGCGGCACGCAGAGATCGAATGGCGCTTGCTGCGGACGGTACCGCCAGGCCGAGAAATAGAAGCCAGCTCCCGATCAGCACCGGCCGGCTGGCCCAACCGAGCATTCCGAGCAACTGGACCAGCGCGCTTTGCGCCCCAATCCCGAGCAGTGCCCCGGCCACCTGCCGATACGGATGCGGGCAGCGGGGAACCACGGCCTCCAGCAGCACCAGTCCCGCTCCGAGGTACGCCCCGAACGTAAGAAGCCCGACGGCGAGAACGGCCGCGGGGGAGTGCGGGTGCAACGCGGCGCTCCGATCGGCGGAAAGAAAGGGGATGCACGCGGGCGCGCTGAAGACCCACGCACTTTGAAGGTGCGACCCGCATCCCTGCCGCTCCTTCCACGCGCAGAGCGGTCTTGGGCGAAGTGGTCTTGGGTGGGGCGCAAGGGCGGACACCCGGAACGGGACCCGGGACGACGCTCCGGGAGCGCCACCCCTCCGAGCGGTTGACGCGCGGCCTCCGGCTTCGCGATACTCGCAGCCGCGCCCGGTCCAGTCCACTCCGTTCCGGTTCCACTCCACAGCGGGAGCTGGAGCCGGGTCACCCCGTTCAGCCGGTTTCGCACCGGACCCCGCCTCGCGAAGACACGCCGGCCGGGGACGGCACGGAACCGGGAGCGACGGTCAGAGCACCTCGCGGACCGGCTCCCGGTCCATGGCCTGGATGGCGTCCCGCGCCAGGAAGCGGATGTTCTCGTCCAGCATCGGAGCGTGGTAGATCTGCTCCAGCAGATCGACCGTCCGGCGCAGCACGCGGACCACATCCCCCTCATCCAGGTTGGTGAGGCTCATCACCTCTTCCCAGTCCGCCTCTTCCGCCCAGAGCTGGGTCAGGCCGGAGCAATCCATGTGGATGCGGGTGTTCTGGTCCACGCGGTGCCGGTTCTGCACGATCCGGATCTCCCGCGCCAGCTTCACGAGCTGCTGGATCGCCTGCATGGTCCGTCCCATCGGCTGGACCTTCACGAAGGCGCTCGGCCGCAGCTCCTCCCCGATCAGCGCGGTGGCCACGGCGGCCAGGCCGGAGGGGGAGAGGCCGTCCACGGCGCCGGAGAACATCGCCTCGGCCACCAGCAGCTCGTGCTCCGCGCGGAACGCGGCCGCGGTGACCCCGTGGCGCGTCGGATGGTCCGCTTCCAGGTAGCTGTAGTGCTCCAGCACGTCCCGCAGTCCCAGGAAGCGCCGCCAGTTGCCGGTGGCGAAATCGCTGTCCGGGTTCTCCTCCTGCTTCCGGAGCTTCTCTTCCGCCTTCCGGCGCTTCCGCCGGTGCAGCCGGGAGAGGCGCAGCTCGTCCAGGAACTCGCCGAAGGAGCGCGTGATCAGGTACCGGGCCTCCTCCAGCGTGTGGCGCTGGAGGAGGTTCAGCACCATGCCGTAGGTGGGGGTGAAGTGGCTGCCGAGCGGGTCCGCCGGCGCGGTGGCGAGGCGCTGCGCGTCCGCGAGCGTCTGGAAGGGGCTGGCCACCACCACCACGTGTCCCACGCGGTCCATCCCGCGGCGCCCGGCGCGGCCGGACATCTGGAGGAACTCGCTCGCCGTCAGGATCCGGTTCCCCTCGTCCGTGCGCTTGCTGATGCTGGCGAGGACGGTGGTCCGCGCCGGCATGTTGATCCCGGCGGCCAGCGTCTCGGTGGCGAAGACCACCTTCACCAGGTTGGCCTGGAAGAGGCGCTCCACCAGGACCTTCCAGGTGGGGAGCATCCCCGCATGGTGCACCGCCAGACCGCGGAAGAGGTAGGGGAGGTGCGGGTGGTCGGCCACCGAGGGGTAGTCGGCGGTATACCGCTCGATAAACGCCTCGACTCGGTCCTGCTCCTCCTCGCTGAGGAGCTGCAGGTGACCGCAGGTGAGCACGGCCGCGTCGCAGCCCTTCCGGCTGAAGACGAAGTAGATCGCGGGGAGCATCCCCTGCTCGGCCAGCTCATCCACGAGGAGGTCCGGCTCCGCGAGCATCTCCCGCCGTCCGAGGCGCCGGCGAGTCTGGAGATCGATGCGCGCGCGGTGGTCTTCGGCGCGCGGCTTGCGGAGGAGCGCCGTGAGGTGGCGGCCGTCCCAGAAATGGAACCGGAGCGGCACGGGCCGGAACTCGGTGGAGACCAGGTCCGTGGGCCCGTGGACTTTCGTCATCCACGCCGCCATCTGGTCCGCGTTCGCCACGGTGGCGGAGAGCGCGACCAGCTGCACCGGAGCCGGGCAATAGATGATCGACTCTTCCCAGACGGTGCCGCGCTGGGCGTCGTTCATGTAGTGGACCTCGTCCAGCACCACGAAGCGCACGCCCTTCAGGTTGGTCTCCACGGCCCCCAGGGTGGTGCCGTACAGCATGTTCCGGAAGACCTCCGTGGTCATGACCACCACATCCGCCTCCCGGTTGATGCTCACGTCGCCCGTGAGGAGCCCAACCCGGCTCTCGCCCAGCCGGCCGGAGAGGTCTCGGAACTTCTGATTGGAAAGCGCCTTCAGCGGAGTGGTGTAGAAGACCCGCTCGCCGCGCGCCAGCGCCTGGTGCACTGCGTATTCCGCGATCACCGTCTTCCCAGAGCCGGTCGGCGCGCTGACCAGAACGCTGTGCCCCTCGTCCAGGTAGCCAATGGCCTCAAGCTGGAAGGGATCCAGCGGAAAGGGGAAAAGCTGCTTCAGGGTGGCGTCGTCCGGCGCGATCTTCGACATCTTGATTTCTCCGTGCTACTGATACCGCAATCGCCCATGCTTTACCGGTAGCGCGCCGCGGCGAGGGCGGGATTCGGCAGGAACGAGACCGGGGCGTCCCGAATCTTGCGCGCAAGCCCGGGAGTGCCGGGCGGCAGGAGAGGCGGATGATGAACGCGGATGCACAACGCCGGGCGGAGCACCTGGTGGAAAGCGATTGGCTGGCGGGCCACCTCCACGATCCCCAGATCCGGATTGTGGACCTGCGCGGGGAGGTGAAGACGGAGACGGACGAGACCGGATACCAGACGGCCCGGTATCTCGGCTGCAGCGATCGCTACGAGGAGTCCCACCTGCCCGGCGCCGTCCTCG
>CAYQDT010000204.1:0-1100 GCA_964416225.1 uncultured bacterium | reverse complement strand
GGATCCGGTCCCGGCGCAGGCCGCGCCTCCGGAGAAGCTCGCGCGGGTCCTCGGCGAGCGGGGCATCGGGGACGAGCACCTGGTGGTGGCGTATGACGACCATCCCGCCAGCCAGTTCGCCACCCGGCTGTGGTGGCTGCTGCGCTACTACGGCCACGCGAACTGCTGCGTGCTGAACGGGGGCTGGGCGAAGTGGCGCGCGGAGGGACGCCCGGTCACCGCCGAGGTACCGCGCTTCCCGCCGGCCACCTTCACCCCGCGCGTCCGGCCGGAGTGGCGGAAGAGTGCCGACGACGTGCTGCGGGAGCTCCACCGGCCGGAGGTCACCCTGGTCGACGCCCGTGACGAGGGGCAGTACACGGGGCGGATCCGCCGCGGGGCGCGGGGCGGGCGCATCCCCGGCGCCATGAGCTTTCCCCGGGAGCGGCTGATCCTCCCGGACCGCACCTTCGCGGATCCGCAGTCGCTCCGGAGGAGCGTGGAAGAGGCGGGGATCACGCCAGAGCGGGAAGTGGTGGCCTACTGCAATGGCGGGGTGGCGGCCACCTCCGTGCTGTTCGCGCTCTCGATGCTCGGTTTTCCCCGCCTCTCCAACTACGACGGCTCCTGGAACGAATGGAACCGACGGGAGGAGCTTCCGCTGGAGCGCGATGCCTAGCGCCTGACGCCCCGCACCCCGAAAGCGGCCCGGTCACTTCGCGTCTCGGTCGGGAGGCCCCTCCGCTGGGCCGGAGAAACGTCCGCCTCCGTGGCGCGGAAAATGACCAACGAGCCGCGCGCCGAAGCGGGGGTGGCGCCCCGTCAGGTCCGGCGCGCGGACCGCTCCGGCGGCCTCGGGCTGGAAGCGGTCCGGCCAGACCGTCGCCCGGTCATACATCGCGCCGTTGAGGTCGGCCAGGCCCAGGTCCGCGCTGGGCAGCGCCGCCGAGCGCAGATCCGCGCCGCAAAGCCGCGCCCGGCGGAGGTGCGCGGCACACAGGTTGCTCCGCTGGAGCCGGGCTCCAGTGAGGTCCGCGCCCTCCAGATTGCTCCCCTGCAGGTCCGCGTCCGACAGGTCCGCGCCGCGGAGATCGGCCTCGGGAAGCGCCGCGTGCGACAAC
>CAYQDT010000203.1:0-6605 GCA_964416225.1 uncultured bacterium | reverse complement strand
CACGTTGGAGCAGCCAGAGTTGTCAGGGGGTGCCAGATGAAGGACGAAGTGTCCAGAACATGCATCGAGTGTCAGGGGGTAATGTCCCCGATCGTCGTTATGGACACGGCCGAGTATTCCGGCGCCCGCGCTCCACAAGGGCTCAAGTATCGCCGGCCATTGGATAGCCGGAACTTCTGGACGGGCAAGTACCCGACGGCCGGGCAGGTGCGGGCGTTCATGTGCGGGGACTGCGGCCGGATCGCCCTGTATGGCGGCGCGCCGGACGCCTGACCAGACGCTGCGCCGGACCCACAGGGGGTACAGCCCGGGAATATAGGTAACAGTGCGGAAGAACCCCGGATAATTCCAGAGTTGACACCGTCCGCACTCACTATCGCCGCCGTAAGGTTCACGTCCTCCTCCGGCAGCTTTGCGCGCATGGCATTCCCCGGCACCCGGCGCCGCTCCGAACGGTCCGGTCATCCGTCAAGTGGCGGCCCTCCCGCACTTCGGCCGTGATCCCAAACCCCCTTCTCCCGGCCCGGCACCCGACACCGCGCCGAGCGGCCAGCTTCGGAGCCGGCTGCCGGCAGGTCGCGCTCGAACGGTCTCCGCCTTGCTTCCTCGCAGGTTTGGCCCTCCGTCCCGGGCCGGTAATACCCCATGCATCCAATTCCGCGGAACGTTCCGCACGCGAAGGGAGGGGGATCTATGTCACTGGCGAGAGAGAGCGGACGGACGCGCCCGGGAAACGGTCCGCTCATCGGCATCGGGGTGGCCGTGGTGGCCGCGCTCGGGCTTGGCGGCTGGGCGCTCACGCGGGGCCATACCGAAGCCGCGACCGTGGTCCGCCGGGATATCGTCGCATCCGTTCCGATCCAGGGAGACGTCATTGCGCCGCCCGACGCGCAGGCGAGCATCCCCGCCCCGTACCGGGCTCCCGTGGCGAAGGTTTATACCTCTGTCGGACAGAACGTGCGCCGCGGTGACACGCTGGTGGAGCTGTCCCTTCCGAACGTGCAGGACCTGTACCGGCAGGCGCGGGAGAACGTGAGGTCGGCCGAAACGGCGTACGCCAACGCGCGCAAACAGTACCAGACCGCTGTGGACGCCGCGCGGAAGAACCTGGACACGGCCCGCGCGGCCGAGCGGTCCGCCCGCCAGGCGAGCGCTCCTCCCACCGCGGCCACCACGGCGGCGAACACGCCGGACACGCCCGGCGCGAGCGTGAGCCCGGGTAACACCGGAGCCGCGGACCTGGGGGCGGCGTCGCAGTCCCGCATCCAGGCCGAGGCGGCGCTCGCCCAGGCGCAGACGGAGATGACGTCGGCCCTGCAGCCGTACCAGCAGCAGCTCGATGCGGCCCGCGCCGCGTTCAAGGACGCGCAGTCCGGCCGGAAGCAGGCCCTCGTACGCGCGCCGATCTCCGGAACGGTGCTGGCCCTGAACGCCCAGCCCGGTTCCGAGGTGGGCCAGGATCAGAAGGTGCCGGTGGCGCTGATCGTCGATCTCGAGAAGCTGATGGTTCAGGGCCCTCTCGCCAACAGCCAGGCCACCTTCGTGAAGGAGGGGATGCCCGCGGTCATCACCGTCGCCGGCGTTCCGGGGGAGCGGTTCGACGGCCGGGTCCACGCCGTGACGACGCAGGTGACGGGCGGGCTGCTGAAGCGCACGCAGTACGTGGCGCTGGTCCACGTGGTCCAGAAGAAAGGGCAGGTCAAGCCCGGAATGAAGGCCACCGCCTCCATCAACGCCGGCGAGGTGAAGAACGTGCTGGCCGTGCCGGCGGACGCCGTCCGGACCGATTCCTCCGGCCGCTTCACCGTCCAGGTAAACCACGGCGGGCAGTGGCAGGACCAGATCGTGGAGGTCGGGTTGAGCGACGGTAAGTACACGGAGATCAAGAGCGGCCTCCAGGAAGGCGAGAACATCCGGGTGAAGCCGAAGCTCATTTAAGTAGGGGGCGCCTCTTATTACTGAGACGCCGGGAAACGGTTCACCCGCCCAATGCACGATGAAAGCGCACCCTGGAGGGGAACCCCCCGAGGGGAGAGGTGCCGGGATGCGGGTGGGGCCCGAACGAGGATGGGGACGGGGTGAGGGTGGGAAACAGAGCGCAACCGGATGGCGAGGGCCAACGCCCTCCCCGCCCTCTCTCCCTCACCGGTCCCCCACCGGATCTCCCTTCCCTCCCCTCTCCGCGCTCTCCGCGGCTCCGTGGTGAGAAGAGTCCCGATAGCCGTGCTTCGCCGCGTATACTCTGCTCAGGCGAGAGTGCACGCGTCCGGCCGGCGCCGGGCGCCACGCCGGGAGATCATCATGGCGACGGCAACCTTTGGCGCGGGCTGCTTCTGGGGAGTCGAAGAGGCGTTCCGCGGGATGGAAGGCGTGACGGAGTCGGCGGTCGGGTATGCGGGCGGCACGCTGCCGAATCCGACCTACCAGGAGGTCTGCACGGACCGCACCGGGCATGCGGAGGTCGTGCAGGTGGAGTACGATCCCTCCCGGGTCTCTTATGACCGCCTGCTCGACCTGTTCTGGGAGAACCACGATCCCACCCAGCTCAACCGCCAGGGGCCGGACGTGGGCACCCAGTACCGCTCCGTCATCTTCTTCCACACCCCGGAGCAGGAGGCGGCGGCGCGCGCCTCGAAAGCGCGGCTGGAGCAGTCCGGACGGTTCCGGCGCCCCGTGGTGACCGAGATCCAGCCCGCGGGCCCGTTCTACCGCGCCGAGGAGTACCACCAGCAGTACCTCGCGAAGCGCGGCATGAGCCACTGCCATCTCTGACCGGCGGATCCCCCGCGAGGAGACGTCTCTTCCGGCGCCGCGGCTGCCGGCCTCGCCTGCACGGCTCACCGTCCGGGCAGTTGAAAGCGGCTGCGCCGCCCGGGAGATCACCCCGGCCATTGATGACCGGGGTCACGGCGGGGGCCGAGGCGCCGGCGGCTACCCGCGGAGCGCGGCGAGGACCGCGTCCCCGTGGCCGGCGACTTTCACCTTCGGCCAGACATGGGCGACCCGGCCGTTCTCGTCGATCAGGAAGGTGGTCCGCTCGATGCCCAGGAAGGTCCGCCCGTACATCGACTTCTCCTTCCAGACCCCGTAGGCGGTGGCAACGGCGTGCGCCTCGTCCGCGAGCAGCGGAAAGCCGAGCGCTTGCTTCTGCGCGAACTTCGCATGGCTCTTCGCGCTGTCCGGGCTGACCCCCAGGAGCACGGCCCCCGCCTCCTGGAGCGCCGCGTGCCGGTCGCGGAAGTCACACGCTTCCTGCGTGCACCCGGGCGTCGTGTCCTTCGGATAGAAGTAGAGCACCACCTTCCGTCCCCGGAGGTCCGAGAGCTTCACCCGGCCGCCGCTGCCGTCCGGCAGCTCGAAATCTGGTGCGGGGTCACCCACCTGCAGCATTGCCTCGCTCCTTTCACCGGGCCGCGCGCCCTCCGCCGCGGAGATTATACAGGCAGGCAGGCGCCTGCGTGTCTCCGCTCCTCCGGGTGCCGGGCTTCGGTTATAATGACCGCGCGACCGCAATCTCCCCGCCCCGCACCTCCCGAGGTCCTGCCATGTCCGAAGCGCCCCTGCTCCGCACCCCGCTCCGGGATTCCCATGTCCAACTCGGCGCGAAGATGGTTCCGTTCGCCGGCTGGGAGATGCCGGTGCAGTACAGCGGCGTGATCGACGAGGTGAAGGCCGTGCGCGGGGCGGCCGGCCTCTTCGACGTCTCCCATATGGGCGAGCTGCACGTCACCGGCCCCGGCGCGCTGGCGTGGCTCAACTCCGTGACCACGAATGACGTCTCCCGCCTGAAGCCGGGCCGTGCGCAGTACTCGCTGCTCCTGGACGACGAGGCCGGCATCATCGACGACATCCTCGTCTACTGCCTGGGTGAAGACGCCTTCCTGGTCGTGGTGAATGCAAGCAACACGGGGAAAGACCGGGAGTGGCTCGAATCGCGTCTCCTGCCGGGAGTCGCGCTGGAGGACTCCTCGCTCGTCACGTCGCTCGTCGCTCTCCAGGGCCCCCTCGCCCGGGAGGTGCTGCAGCCGCTCTGCTCTGGCCCCCTCGATCAGCTCCGGCGGTTCGGCTTCGCGGCCGGCGAGGTGGCCGGGGTGCAGTGTCTCGTCTCCCGGACCGGCTACACCGGCGAAGACGGCTTCGAGCTCTTCACCCAGGGCGACGTGGTCCGGGTCTGGGACGCGCTGCTCGCGGCCGGCGAGGGACGCGTGAAGCCGTGCGGGCTCGGCGCGCGGGACGTGCTCCGGATCGAGGCGGGAAACGTCCTGTACGGTCACGAGATCTGGGAAGAGGTGAACCCGCTCTCGGCCGGGCTGATGTGGACCGTTCGGCCGGAGAAGGGCCCCTTCATCGGCGCTGAGAAGCTGGCGGAATATGTTGCGGCCGGAGCCGCTCTCACCCTGGTGGGGCTTACCAGCCTCTCCCGGGCGATTCCGCGGCAGGACTACGTGATCCGCCACGCGGGCGAGGACGCGGGCTTCGTCACCAGCGGCACCTTCTCTCCCACCCTGAACCGGCCGATCGGGATGGGCTACCTTCCACCGGAGATCGCCGAGCCCGGAACCGGGGTGGACGTGGTGATCCGTGATCGCCCGGAGCGCATGGCCGTGACGGAGCTGCCGTTCCACCGGGCAGAGCGGGCGTAGACGGCGCCGCTCTGCCCGGTAGAAGGCCCGGCTCTCATCGCGGCCGCGCGGTCACCCCATTCGACGGACGGCCGCTGCGGCGGGCGCCCCATTCCGGGGCCCGGTTCCACTTCGCGGCCCAGCGCAGCCGCCGATCCCCACGCCCGCCGCGCGATTCCGGTCCTCCGCGTCTGCGGATACAATACCCTGTCCCCCGCCCCGTCTCGGGCCGGCCCCCTGGAACCACAGGTACCGCATGGCTTACATCCCACACACCGACGATCAGAAGGCGGCGCTGCTCCGGTCCCTCGGCATGGAGCGCGTGGAACAACTTTTCGAGGAGCAGATTCCCGGCCCGCTGCTCCTGGACCGGCCGCTGGAGATCCCGCCTGGCCTGAGTGAGCTGGAGCTGCGCCGCCATTTCGCCCGGCTGGCCGAGATGAACCGCCCTGCAGGCTCCCAGCTCTGCTTTCTCGGCGCGGGGATTTACGACCACTACGTACCGAGCGTGGTGCCGACCCTCATCCTCCGCGGCGAGTTCCACACCGCCTACACGCCGTATCAGCCGGAGATGAGCCAGGGCACGCTTCAGGCGATCTTCGAGTTCCAGACGATGATCGGCGCCCTCACCGGGATGGACGTCGCCAACGCCTCCATGTACGACGGCGCCACCGCGATGGCGGAGGCGGTAATCCTCTCCGCGGGCGTCACTAACCGGGATGAAGCGCTCCTGCTGGGAGTCCACCCGGCGTGGGTCCAGGTAACACGCACCTACGTGGAGGGCCTCGGCATCCGCGTCACCGAGGGCCCGGTCGGCAATGGAGTGGTGGACCGGGAGTGGCTGGCCGCGAATCTGGGGGAGAAGACGGCGGTGGTGGCCGTCCAGCAGCCGAGCTTCTTCGGCGGCGTGGAAGATCTCCGGGCCCTGGCCGACCAGGTGCACGCCGCGGGTGCGAAGCTGGTGGTCGGCGCGAACCCGATCGCGCTGGGCCTGCTCCAGCCGCCCGGCGAGCTCGGCGCGGACGTGGTGGTCGGGGAGGCGCAGCCGCTGGGCCTGGGGATGAACTTCGGCGGGCCGCTCTGCGGCTTCTTCGCGGCCAAGCAGCAGTACCTCCGGCAGCTTCCCGGCCGGCTGGTCTCCCAGACGACGGACCGGGACGGCCGGACCGGCTACGTGCTCACGCTGCAGACCCGGGAGCAGCACATCCGCCGTGAGCGGGCCACCAGCAACATCTGCACCAATCAGGGCCTGATGATGCTCGCGGCCACCGTCTACCTCTCCACCCTCGGCTCGGCCGGGCTCCGGGAGGTCGCGGAGCAGTGTCTCCAGAAGGCGCACTACGCCGCGGAGAAGCTGACTTCCGTGGAGGGCTACCGCCTGCGGTTCAGCTCGCCCTTCTTCCACGAGTTCGTCCTGCAGGGGCCCGGCAGCGGCGCCCTCCTGGCAAAGCGGCTGGCGGAGCGCGGGATCCTCGTCTACCCGCTGGGCGAGCAGTACCCGGAGCTGGAAGACTGCGTGCTCGTGGCCGTCACGGAGAAGCGCACGCGCGAGGAGATCGACTCCTTCGCCGCGGCGCTGGCGTAGGCCGCGTCTCCATCCGGCGCCCCCGGAGGTCCGATGCGCTCCACCTTCGTCCTCTCCGCGGCCGCCCGCGGGCTCGCCGGCGTGCGGACCTGGGCGGACCGGCACCCGGTGTGGGCGTGGACCCTCGCGCTCCTGCTGGTGCTGGCTCCCACGGCCTGGGAGACGTACGCCTGGGTGGCGGCCGACTATCCGGTGGCCACCTGGCATCACCGTCCGCCCGGCATCGAAGTGGAGCTGGTGCACGCGCACGCCGCGCGGGCCGTGTGGAAGGAGCTGTGGAGCTACTGGACCGGCCGCATCATCCACGGCAACGACTACTACCAGCCCCTGACCAGTTGGCTCTTCGTGGGGGAGGAGCGGCTCTGGCACGGGGATAACCGGGCGTGGACGGTGTTGAA
>CAYQDT010000202.1:0-6637 GCA_964416225.1 uncultured bacterium | reverse complement strand
GTGATAGCTGTTCCCATCCCACGAATAGTCCGGCCGCGTCAGCGCCAGGCCCCAGAGAACCAGATAGCAGGCGAGCGCGACGAGTGGGAGCAGGAGCAGGGCCGGGGCAATCCGCGCTTCCGGCTTTTCCGGGGCGGAGGCCCCAGCGGCCCCGCCGGCCCGCGCCGTGGAGAGCACAGCGGCGACCAGCCCCAGCAAAAGAACTGCCCGTGCGGCGGCCCCATCGAGCGGGCGCCCGAGGCAGTGGATGCCGAGCGAAACCGTCTGCAGCGTCGCGTGGAAGCAGAGCAGTCCGGTGAGGAGAGCCTCCGGCGCGAGGCAGCGGTGGATGGGCGCCGCCGGGAAGAGGGCCCGCTGGTGCGACAGTCCCTTCCAGATCGCGAATTGTCCCTGTCCCCGCCTCCGCACCATTCATCTCCCCGGTTTCGGCGAGCCATCGCCCGGTACCAGATCGGTTGCCGCCCAGGTGGAAATGAGCCGAGAGCCTGGTTTCTTATTTGGAGAACAACCGGACGAGGCACCGAACCGCCGGCATGGTGCCAGGGGTAGGGAGAGGAACCGGCGTCCTCGGCACGGAGTCATGAACATGCGGAGCGAAGGAGCGCCGGAATCCGGCGGATCTCGCCCCTCCGGGTGCGCTTGATGCCAGATCCGCTCCCGCCTTCGCCCCGGCACGTGTCACTTCCCGGGTGCGCTTCCGTCATCGTTCGTTCGGGCCGGCAGATCGCAACGGGAAGGAGCAACCGGTAAAGGTGACAGCGGCGGAGCGTAACGGAGGCGTGGGCGGCGCCGTTGTGAACATAGCGGGCGGCGCCTGCGCGGCGGCCCCGTACCATTCCTAACGAGACCGAGGAGAAACCTGATGAAACGACCGATCGACAGAGCGCGGCGGCTGGCGGCGGCCGCACTCGCCTGCTCCTTGCTGGGGGGCATTTCAGGCAGCGTCGGCTACGCGGCGCCGGTAAAGGTCCAGCCGAGGAAGAACTTCGCCCAGCGCCACCCGAATCTGACTTCGGCGGCCGCCGGAATCGCCGCCTACAAGGTCGCCAAAGCCACCGCCGCCAAGCGCAAGGCGGCCGGCAAAAAGCTGAACTTCGCCCAGCGCCACCCGATCATGAGCGGGGTGGCCGCCGCCGCCGTGACGCACCACGTCATCAAGAAGAGCACGCCGCGGAAATAGAAATCGGCGGCCGGCACCAGCCAGCCGAAGCGGCCGATCTTCCCGCCGGCGGGCCGCTTTTCATGCTCTCGGGCACGGCCGTCCGGGCGTTCAGACGCACGGGATCCAGGCCGCCCAGCCTGGGCAGCGTCCGGATGCCCGGACCGGCCATCCACGCCGCTACTGGAGGACGTGGTCGTCCGAGGTGTCGGAGGTGCCGTTCGTCCCGATCGAGCAGGTCGGCGCGATGCCGATCGCGCTGATCGCGTAGGTGCCGTTGCTCGGACAGGTCGGATACTTCTTCATGTAGGTCGTCGACAGGTCTGTCGAGCCCGGGGTGTCCGTGGTGGTCTTCTTGTTGTCCATCGCCCACTGCTCCTTGGCGCCGTCGATCTGCTGCAGGTTCGCCTGGCAGCTCTTGGCCCGGGAGCTCTCTCGAGCGCGGATGAAGTTCGGGATCGCGATCGCCAGCAGGATGCCGATGATCAACACGACGATCATGATCTCCACCAGGGTGAAGCCCCGGTTTCGACGCTTGAGCAGGCGGGAAGTCATGGTGCGCGTTCTCCAGAGTGATTCGAGCCGAAGCGGTGGCACGGCGAAGGGTCTGCCTTGACCGCTGCCCACCGGTTTTCTGGTTGGGATATTGGCGGAAAAGAGACGTACTGGAGAGCAGAAGCGCTTAAGAATGCGTCAAGATCCCGGGAACACCATCCGATGAAGTGGTACCGAGGTGTTGCGGGATACCGCCGGCTGACGCTTCGCACGCAGCAGCCTGACCGGGAACCGACATCAGGGCTCGCCGTCCACCTCAAGTGCTTTGTAGAGGAGCAGTGAGTACAGCGCCGGCACCAGCAGGGCCACCAGCAGGAGCGCCAGGCAGTACGCCGGCGAGACTCCGGAGATCACCAAGATCATTCCGAGAATCCCTGCGATAACCAGCAGCCGGCCCGCAAGCCGGTGCGTGGCGTCCCATACGGCGTCGCTCGCGAGCGTCCACGGGGTACGGACACCCATCCAGAAGTTTCGCCGGACCTTTCCAAGCAGCGTACCGATCAGGGCGAAGAAGAAAAATACTCCCCCTATCAGGTACCGGCCGGAATCCGCTTGCGGATGAAGCGCCGCCTGCAGCATGACCACGTGCAGGTACGCGATGAGTGCCGCCAGGATGAGGAGCATGGAATTAAAGGTGCTGCGGAAGCGGTCCACGGCAAACTGGCGAGGCGAGACGGCCGGAAGGACCACGAGCATCGCCACCAGCAATAGGATCAGCCCAGGATTCAGGATCAGCACCTGCTGCTTGGGAGCCCAACCGTTCACCCGGCCCCAGAGATCCCAGTGGATGGGTATCAGGGCGGGAAGCGTGGGAAAAAGGGCTATCCCGTCGGCAACACAGCCCAGGGCGAGGAAAATGCCTCCCAGCGCCGCGTACCGCGTCGTCATCGGTTGCTCCTCCGCGGCGCGGTGTGCGGATCGAACCGATCCGGCACTGGCACTGCCGCATCCTGAAACTCGGTGGTGTTCCAGAGGTGGAGGATCCGCTACCCCTCATTCCGCCCCGGGATGAAGTCCGCCGTCTTGAACACGTTGGAGCGGTGGGACATCGACGGGGACGATTGGGTCCGCCGTCAGCTCGACCGCCCCGTCACTTGCGGAATCTCGTGCCGGGCCGGGTCCACCGACGCTTTAAACGGCCCCTGACATCCTCTGGTTGCGACTGAATGAGAGATGTAACCCGGCGGATGCACGGCGCGCCTGCAAGGCCTGCCGTCGGGGGCGTGCGCGCATCGGATGCAGAATCCGGGTAGCTGTTCTTCGAATTCGAGGCGCAAGCCCGGCCGACAGCCAATCGCCGGGCCGGCCGGGCGCGGGGAAACGTCGGGGGTGGATGAGGACTGCCGGAAGCTGACCTGCGTCAGCCCGCGATCACGGCATCCGCCTCCACCTCGATGAGCATCTCCGGCGAGATGAGACGGCTCACCTCAACCATTGCCGTGGCGGGGCGGATCACGGCGAATACCTCACCATGAGCGCGGCCGATCTCCTCCCAGCGGCTGATGTCCGTGGTGTAGATCCGCGTGCGGACCACGTCCGAAAGCGACGCGCCCGCCTCGGCCAGCGCCTTTTCAATGTGCTTCAGCGCCTGGACCGTCTGGGCATAGGCGTCGCCCGGCCCCACCAGGCTCCCGTCCTCGCCGGAAGCGGTGGTTCCGGAGACGTGCACCTGGCTCCCCACGCGCACCGCGCGGCTGTAGCCGATGATCGGCTCCCACTTGCTTCCGCTTGAAATCAGCTTTCGTTCCATCTGCACTCCCTGTTGCACACGCTGTGGTACTCGCTGTTTTGCCTTCCACCTGGGCATTCGTGGCGCCGGCCACGCGTCACTTGATGATCTCGCTCCACCGGATCGGGATTCCGAACTCCACCAGCTCCGCCTGGAACCGGTGAAGCAACTCCGGATCCGCGCGCACTTCGGACGGCTCGACCCGCTCCCGCAGACAGAACGAGGCCAGGTGTCCGGCCACTTCGCCCGCGAGCCACTCCGTGGGGTGCATCCGGGCGGAGGCGAGTGCCAGCCTGGAAGCGCCGAAGTTCTTGGAGGCCGGCAGCACGTTGGACGGCCCCGAGCGCGGGATGAACGCTCCGAGGGGGAGATGGTAGGGCAGCGCGCGCGAGAGGAACGGGGTCTCGCCGTGTGCGGGGTGGATGTCCATCGCGTACAGCGCGATGCCGACCGTGTCCGGAAACTCCTCCCCCCACTTCTTTTCCGGATGCTCCGGATCCGGCTGCAGATGGTTCTCGTTGAGGGTGAACTGGGCCAGGAGCCGGCGGGACTCACGGACATACGGGTGGAGGGAGAAGCCGTCCGTACTCAGCATCGCCGCCCGGTCGAGCTGCATCTCCGGGTAGCCGGTGCCGCCGTCATCCCGCGGGCACTCGTTCTGAAGCCAGTAGAGAAAGCCCTGGGCAAACGCCTTGGCCCGCTTCAGCACCCGCACCTGCTCGGGAAGCGACTTGCCGATCGGGTTTTCCAGGTGGAAGTCGTTCCCTCGCCAGTTGATGAGCGCCAGATCCTGATCAAACCGCGGGTTATCGTTCCAGTTCGCGCTCGCGGTGAGGCGGCGATAGGTCCAGAACGGCCCCGCAGCCTTCGGAGCGGTATGGAAGACCTGGTAGAAGACCCTGCCACGCGCATCCGAGTAGTCATAGGCGAGTGTATATTCGCCCAGGCTTTTGAATTGCTCATACTCCGCCGGCTTCTCCACCAACTCGTGCGGCCCGTCCGGCTGCCAGCGCACCGCGAAGCAATAGGTGAGACTCTGAATCCAATCCGGATGGGCCGTCTCCGGCGCGTCCTTTTCGCCGTAGGTCTCTTTCGCCTCCTGGCCGACCGTCCAGGGCGAGCCGGCCTTCTCCAGCCCATCTCCCATTTCGGTGGCATCCAGCAGGTACTGAGCCCCCACGCGAATGATGCGGCCGGTATCGAGGTCGACGAAGTCCGCATACTGATACCGTCCCGACCCGGGAAAGCGGTGGATGGCGATCAGCTCGGTGCGGGTGAGAATTCGCCGGATACCCGCTACGCCCGTCAGCGGCTGCAGCCGCTCCCGGATCACGGATTCCCACATCGCGGGCTCGCCGGAGACGCGGCTGACCCAGCAACTCCCCGGGTTCTTTTCGCGCCCCTTTTTCATCCCCGGCGTGGCCGCATAACGCGCTCGGAGGGCCTCCCGCATCTCACGATACGATCGCGTCCCGCACCCCGGGTTTTTCTCGATGTACTGGTTCTCGTCCGGGCACGCGACACCCTGGCTCGTCAACTGACCGCCGAGGGCGGAGGTGGGCTCCGTGAGGATCACCGTGCGGCCGGTGCGGGCGAGAGCCTCCGCCGCCGCCACTCCGCCCAGGCCGCCGCCGACCACGAGCACATCGCAGGTAGGGATCTCGTTCGGATACCGGGCGACGTCCACGACGCGCAGGTTCTGAATATCGAGCACTTCCCGCGGCGGGGCGGGGGGCTTCGGCCGGGCGTCCGGCCGGACCGCCGACCTGCGCGGCCGGGCCCGCAGCCGGGTGCGGCGGGGAGCGGCGAGGGCAGGACCGGGGAGGAACGCGGTGAGCGAGAGCGCGAGCGCGCTGTAAGAGAGGAGTCGATAGCCAGGCATTAGATCAATGGGTGGAAGAGCGCCGGAAAAGTATACGCGAATCGGTGCTCCGGCGCGCACCGGCGACCGGGCCTCTCGCGAATGATCGCGCCTGGGATACACTTTCTGGGCGCGGGCCGGGGCGGCGCGCGCCACGCCAACAGCTCTTGAGCCGGTGCCTTACGCGGCGCGCCGCGCAGCCGCCGAACGCAACCCGCCGGCTCCAACAGGGAACCCCCATCGAATGTCCGAAAACAAATCGACCAATATTGTCTGGCATGCCCACACCGTAACCCGCGCGGAGCGCGAGAAGAAGTTCGGGCACCGCGGCTTCACCGTATGGCTCACCGGCCTCTCCGGCTCCGGCAAGTCCACCCTGGCGAATGCCCTGGATGACGCGCTCTGGCAGCGAGGGATCCGCTCGTACGTCCTGGACGGCGACAACATCCGCCATGGGCTGAACAAGAACCTCGGCTTCTCGCCGGAGGACCGGACGGAGAACATCCGCCGCATCGGCGAGGTGGCCCGGCTCTTCACCGACGCCGGCGTGGCGAATATCACGGCGTTCATCTCGCCCTACCGCGCGGACCGGGACCAGGCCCGCGCCGCCCAGGGTGAAGGCGACTTCATCGAGATCTGGGTCCGCGCTTCCGTGGACGAGTGCGAGCGCCGGGACACCAAGGGACTCTACGCGAAGGCCCGTGCCGGACAGATCAAGGAGTTCACCGGCATCTCCGCGCCGTACGAGGAGCCGGCCAATCCCGAGCTGATCGTTGATACCGAGGGTAAGAGCGTCGAACAGTCCCTCGAAGAGATCCTGCGCTATTTGCAGGACAAGGGTTACCTGGGTTAAACTGTCGGACGGGTGCTGGGCTGTCCACCGGATGGCCCGGCGTGCGGAAAAGATTTTTCGCGCTCCCTTTAGCACCCGTCCGCCCCTGTTCGATAACGGGGATGGATGCGCGGCGGAAGAGTCGCCGCCGCCCACGTTGCTGGACCGTTACCGTGCCCGGAAGGAGGGCCCGATGTTGCTCGTCATGACCTGGCTCAAGCCAATTCATTACGCATGCTCCGCGGCCCCCACCGGCAGACGATAGCGCCAGACGCATCGCATTCCGACGGTGATGAGCGCCCCGGCTTCGGCCGGACCCGCCTCACCCCTGCCGGGCTTCTCTTACGGAAGTCATCGGGCCGCGCAGCACGCTGCAGTGGCCCGTTTTGTTTTCTGTTCCGGAGAGAAGCTCAATTGTTACCCACGTGTGTTGAACGGGCGCGGTTTGGAGACCGCGCCGCAACTCGAGACCTGGTCGAAGATCTCCGTCCGCGCATCGAG
>CAYQDT010000201.1:0-6667 GCA_964416225.1 uncultured bacterium | reverse complement strand
ACGGCATCCGGGACCGACGGCCTGAGCGGCGGCGGCTCCACGGCACGTCCGATGGGGACGCTGATCGTGAACGTACTGCCGAGCCCCGGCTCGCTCCGGATCGTTAGCGTGCCCCCGTGCCGGCGCACGATACCGTGGACCATCGCCAGGCCCAAGCCGGCACCCACCGTTCCTTTCGTGGTGAAGAACGGCTCCAGGCACCGACGGCACTCCTCACCGGTCATCCCGTGACCGGTGTCCGTGACATGGACCCGCACCTTGCCCTCCCCGGCCTCCGTCGTGACGGTGAGCCGGCCACCGTCCGGCATGGCGTCGAAGGCATTCGAAATCAGGTTCGTGAGCAGCACGCACCATTGGGAGGCATCACCGAGGACGGCCGGAACCGGACGGAGGTCGAGCCGGACCTCCACGGTGGCACCGCGAGCGTGCGCACGCTCTTGCGCATGCGGGAGCAGGAGTGCGATCGCCCGCTCGGCCACCGGGGGGAGCAGCACCGGCTCGACGGGATCGCTGCCCGCCTCGCGGTAGAACTCCCGCAGCCGGGCGACCATCTCGGCGCCGTCCCGTGCCGCCGTATGAATATCCCGCACATACTGCTCGACCCGCGAGTGATCGGAGAAGCTCTCGGGCCGCTCCAGCAGGAGCTCGCTCAGCCCGAGAATGGGAGCCAGGACGTTGTTGACGTCGTGAGCCATGCGGCCCGCCATCTGCCCCAGCGCCCGCAGCCGCTCCTGGTCGAGTAACTGCTCCTGAACGGCATCCCCGCGCTGGCGCGCCTGCACCAGCCCGGCCTTCGCCTCCCGCAGGTCACGGTTCTCCGTCCGGAGCCGCCGCAACTCCAGCGCCTGATGCACCCTTGGGGCGACCGCCGCGAGCGTGGACGGACCGGATAGGAAGTCGACCGCTTCGCGCGTTGAGCGGGAGACCCCATTCGGGATGGCGCCAGCGTCACTTGTAGCGATCCCGACCAGCAGCGGATCGATCTGGTGAAGCGTCTGGATGGGAGCGGCGGCGCCCATTCCGGGCAGAGACCGATCTGCGAGGACAACGTCGAAGGGCTGCACCCGGAGGCGCGCGAGCGCCTCCTCCGCCGTATCACACCCAGCGGTCGCGAAGCCGTGCCCGGACAGGATGTGGCTGATTTCGGCCACCACGCGCGGCTCGCCGACAATGAGCACACGGCCCGGGTTGTCATCGACCCGTTTTTCGCTTCCCTTCATTGCCCGGCGTCGTCCATCATGCCCACCGAAGTTTGTCACTGCCGGGAGAGCACCGTCGCTGTCGAGAGCGGATCGGATGAAGCGGCCCGGGCGGTGCGTGCGCTAATCCTCTTCGGTCATGCGCCGGCAAATCCAAAGACCTAAGTCGGAGACAGCACGGCTTTCCGCAGAGCGTGGCACGGAGCGGTTCATCGATGCGATCCGGCACTCTGCACTGTGCCGGCCTGACTCCCGATGGAGCGGCTGTCAGCCACTGTGGGTCATTCCACCGCCTGCCTCCCCGCCGCCCGCGCGACACCGGCGGCCCGGCCAGCGGGAGCCCATCCCGCCGGCTCCGGGATCCCATGCGTAGGCGAGCGCCGGCGGGGGAATGAGTTCGGGACGATGCCGACGGAGCTCGACACCGGCGCATGCACCTTTGCGCCCTCGGAGAACCGCGATGGCGCAAGACAACGCATCCGGAAGTGTCCGCCCAATCGTAGACGAGCCGGGATTTCGAGCGCTTGTCTGCTATAGCCAGGATGCCCTCGTCCTGATCGATCGCTCCGGCGAAATCCTGTTCGCGAGCCCGTCGCTCGGCTCCATGGTGGGCCTCTCCAACCTGGAGGACCGGATCTTCAGCGACCTGATCCTCGCGGACGACCAGGAGCGTTACGCGGCCGAAATCTCCGAGCTCCGAGACAATCCGGGCGGTAACCGCCGGTTCGAGCTGCAATGCCACAGCGCGAGTGGCGGCGCCGTCTGCCTGGAAGTCGTGGCAACCAATCTGCTCACCGAACCAACCATCGGTGCGTTCGTGCTGAATGTCCGCGACGTTTCCGAACGACGCCAGGCGGAAGCCGCCCGTTTGCGAAGCGAGAGCCGGTTTCGCCGTCTTTCAGAGGCGAACATCATCGGGATCGCGTTCTGGAGGCGCGCCGGTGAGATCTACGAGGCGAACGACGCCTTTCTCCAGACCATCGGCTACGCCCGCGAGGATCTCGAAGGGGGTCACATCCGGTGGACCGACCTCACGCCTCGTGAGTACGTGGCGCTGGACGCGGGAAAGCTCAATGAGCTCGAACGGACCGGCGTCGCCACCGTCTATGAGAAGGAGCTGATCCGCAAGGACGGCCTCCGGGTGCCGATCCTGGTAGGCGCCGCCGGTCTCGATGACCGCGGCGATGACGGCATCGCCTACTTTCTCGACCTGACCCAACAAAAACGAACGGAGGCGGCACTGGACGAGAGCCGGCGCCGGATGAGCTTACTGGTGGAGGCGCTTCCGGATTATGCCGTCCTCATGCTGGATTCCCATGGGGTCATCCTGACATGGAACCGGGGCGCGCAGAACCTGTTCGGCTATGCCGCCGCCGACATCATCGGGCGGAACTTCGCAGAACTCTTTGCACCCGAGGCGCGGGAAAACGTCGTGCCCCAGGCGATTCTCGATACGGCCGCCCGGAAGGGATGCTCCGAGTGTGAGGAGTGGGGCATCGGCTGCGACGGCCGGCAGATCTTCTTCTCCGGGTCGGTCGCAGCGCTGCGGCACGGCCAACCCAACGGGTTCATCCAGATCATCCGCGACGCCACGGACCGGCGCCGCGCGGAAGAGCTCAACTCCGCCATCTTCGCGTCTGTTTCGCACGACCTGCTGACCCCGCTCTCCGGCATGCTCGGATCGGTACAGAATCTACGGGGTGAGGGGGAGCGGGCATGGACGTACCGGGATGCGCAGGAGCGGCTCGCGGAACTGGAAGCCGACCTGCGCCAGTTCAATGCGCTGGTGCGCAACCTCCTCGAACTCGCACGACTGGAGGGCGGCGCGTGGCATCCCAAGCGGGAGTGGTACGATCTCATCGACCTTGTCGGCGCGGGCCTACGCCGCCTCGGCGCAGGCCGAGATCAACGCGTCGACGTTCAGCTTCCCGATTCGGCGCGGATGGTGTTCGTCGACGCGGTTCAACTGGTGCAGGTCATCTGGAACCTCCTCGATAATGCCTTGAAATACTCTCCGGCCAACGCTGCGGTGGTCTTTCACGCCTCCGTGGCGGAACATGAGCTCCGGATAGAGGTCCGGGACGAGGGCCCCGGTGTTGCCGCTTCCGATCGCCAGTCGATCTTCCGACGTTATTACCGGGCCCCGGCCCGCACGGATGACGACCGCTCCCCGCGCACCGAGGGAACCGGACTGGGGCTCGCCATCTGCCGCGCGATCGTGGAGGCGCACGGCGGTCGAGTCTGGGTGGAGGGGAACGCGTCAGGGGGCGCCACGTTCTGCGTGGTAATTCCGGGCGCCTGACCGCTCGACGGAGGAAAGGCGATCAAGTCCGCCGTGCTGCTGGTGGAGGACGATCCGCAGATTCGTCGCGCGGTCGACCGATGCCTGAAACAAGAATATCGCACCCTGGCGGCTCGGGACGGAGAGGAGGGCCTCCGCCTGTTCTCGCTGGCGCACCCCGACCTGGTGCTCGTGGATCTCGGGCTTCCCGGAATGGATGGGTTCGATCTCTGCCGCGAGCTCCGCCGGCGCTCGCGCGTGCCGATCGTCGTCCTGTCCGCGCGGCTGGACGAGCGTGACAAAGTTGCGGCACTGGACCTGGGGGCGGACGACTACCTGGTGAAGCCGTTCGGGATGGAGGAACTGCTGGCGCGAATACGAGCGCATCTCCGCCGGTGGAAGGAGCTGCCCCCGGCCCAGTTCCGCATTGCGGTCGACGGCCTCGTCCTTGACTGTGAACAACGCGCCGTGTGGGTTCAGGACCGGGAGGTGCGCCTCACTGCCACCGAATTCGACCTGCTCCTCTTTCTGATACAGAACGCCGGCAAAGTGCTCACGCACCGTGCGCTTTGCCAACACCTTCGCGGATCGGCGACTCCCGAGGAGATCCAGGCGCTTCGCGTTCACGTGGGCAATCTCCGAAAGAAGATCGAGCCGGATCCCTCGCGTCCGCGGTACATCGTCACCGAAATCGGAGTAGGGTACTGCTTCAGTCGGTGGTAGAGCTTCCCTTCCCGGCGCCCGGCCGCGCCGGCAGATCCGCGGTCCGCCCGTCTGCCGCCGCCGAACTTTCTTTATGCCGATTTTATACGACGTTTTGTTACTCTGAGCGGCGAGCTTGCGCCGCCGATGCGCAAGCAACCACTGGCCGTGCCCGCCGAGCGGACGACCGCCGAGCGGAGCAGTTAACGGACGCCAGAGGAAGCCGCAAGAAGCATGCGAAACCGGTTGGTTGCTCCACAACTCCTTGCCACGGAGCCGGCGGCGGCAGGTCGGCAGAGACAGCCCGGCCGCGCCAAAGGACGCTCAACCGTCGGCGCGGTTGTCGCGATCCATCCGGTGGTAGCAGTGGTCGCTCTGCTTGCCGGCGGGGCAGGCGCCGGAGAGACCCGTTGATCCGGCGCTCCTACCTGGCCCGCTCGCCATTGGAGGCGTATGGAGCAGCGGTCCTGGCCACCGCTGCGGCGGTGGCCGTCAGGGGCCTACTGGAGCCGTTTCTAGGCGCCACCGCGGTGTTCCTACAGTTTTTCCCGGCGGTGATGTTCAGCGCTTGGTACGGAGGCATGGGTGCCGGCGTTTTCGCCACTGCCCTGGCCGCGCTTGCCACTGCCTGGATTTACCTTCCCCCGCTCGGCTCCTTCTATATCGCCGGCATCGGGGACCGGGCGGGCGTCCTGCTGTTCCTCGGCGTCGGCGTCCTCATCAGCGCTCTGAATGAAAAGCTCCACCGGGCGCGATGGCGCGTTGAACTCGACGCGGAAGCCCTACGGCAGCGGGAAGCCGCCGTCCGCCACAGCGAGGCGCGCAAAACCGCGATGCTGGACATGGCGTTCGACGCGATCGTGGCCATGGATGCCCGCGGCTATGTCCAGGAATGGAACCCGGCAGCCGAGCGGATGTTCGGATACCGTCGGCAGCAAGCAATCGGCCAGGAGCTGGCCTCCCTGATCATCCCGGAGCGCCTCCAACAGTGTCACCGCGACGGCCTGGCGCGACACCTGGCGCACGGAATCGGCACCTTCCTCAACCGACGCCTGGAGGTGCCGGCTATGCGGGCGGGCGGCTCTGAGTTCAAGGCCGAGCTCGCGGTAACCCGGATCAGCCACAGTGCGGAACCGTTTTTCGAGGCGACCATCCGCGACATTACCGATCGGCTGCAGGCCGAAGCCGCGCTGTCCGAGAGCCAGTCACTTTTTCGGGAGTTCATGGATCACAG
This sequence comes from uncultured bacterium, assembly GCA_964416225.1. Classification (GTDB taxonomy): domain Bacteria; phylum Armatimonadota; class SYMT01; order SYMT01; family SYMT01; genus CAYQDT01. The sequence continues at coordinate 1,251 of CAYQDT010000201.1, read as the reverse complement.
TCCGGCGCTGGCCTTCATCCGGGACCCAGAGGGACGCCTCGTCTACGTCAATGCCGCCTACGAGCAATTCTTTCGGATGTCGTCGGCGGAACTACTGGGGACGAGCCTCGGCGGCGTCGTGCCGGACGAGACGGCGGCGCGCCTGCGCCTGCTGTATGATCGGGTTCTGGCGGAGAACCGACCCCTGCACGAACCGGTGGTGATCCCGGATCCGGATGGAACGGACCACCCCTGCATGTTTTACCTGTTTCCGGTGGCGGAGCGAGCCGGGCAGCGGCTCCTGGGGGGCATGGCGCTGGACATGTCCGAGCAGCATCTCCTGGAAGCACGGCTGCGCCAGGCACAGAAAATGGAAGCCGTCGGTCGCCTCGCCGGCGGAATCGCGCACGACTTCAACAACATGCTGGCCGTGATCAACGGCTATAGCGAGCTGCTGCTCCGTGATCCCGCGCTCACCCCGCGGACCGTTACGCAGATTGCCGCGGTGCGGGAGGCCGGCGAGCGCGCGGCGCGGCTCACTCGCCAACTGCTTGCCTTCAGCCGGCAGCAGGTGCTGGCGCCGGAGGTTCTGGACCTCGACGCGACGATCTACGAACTGAGCGGGATGCTCCAGCGCTTGATCGGCGAAGACATTGACGTCACGATCCGGCGCGACCCGGACCTGGGCTCCGTGCGGGCGGATCCGGGCCAGATGGAGCAGGTGCTGCTGAACCTGGCGGTCAACGCTCGCGATGCCATGCCGCAGGGCGGACGCTTGACCATCGCAACCGAGAACGTTGACGTCGACCCGACGCAGACGCTGCTGACCGCCGGCATCCAGCCCGGACGCTATGTGGTGCTATCCCTTACCGATACCGGACACGGAATGCCCCCGGCGGTGCAGCAGCGGATCTTCGACCCCTTCTTCACCACGAAAGAGGTGGGAAAAGGAACCGGCCTCGGTCTCTCCACCGTGCTCGGCATCGTGGAGCAGAGCGGAGGGCACATCGCCGTAGAGAGCGAGGTTGGGCGCGGAACCACGTTTCGTATCTACCTTCCGCGGGTGGACCTGACGGTGGGCACTGCACCCTCGGGTGAGCCCGCACCGGAGGTACCCACGGGCACGGAAACCGTGCTCCTGGCGGAGGACGACCGCGGAGTGCGCGGCATGGTTCGCGAGCTCCTCCGGGAGAAGGGCTTCACGGTGCTCGTGGCGGAGTCCGCGGCGGAAGCGCTCGAGCTGTGCCGGGGGCATGCCGCCGAAATTCACCT
>CAYQDT010000200.1:0-6680 GCA_964416225.1 uncultured bacterium | reverse complement strand
CCCCGGCTCCTGGGAGCCGGGGTTTCTGCACGCTGCGCGGGTAGCCTCCCTAATAGGCGGGACGGCGGGCGCGGCGGTAGCGCGTCTGCCGCCGACCAGCCACGCGAGCCGGCGGATTCACGTAGACGCGCCGCTCCGGCGTGACGGGCGTGACCACCGGGGCCGGAGCCTGCGCCACCGGAGCGGGCGCGGGCGCGGGGGCCTCCGCCACCGGCGGCTCCGGCTGGACGGCCGGGGCCGGTGCTTCCTCCACGGTGGTGACCGCCGCCTCGGCGACCGGAGTATCGGTGATGTGGTACATCGTCCGGTACTCTTCCTCGATGCGGGTCATGAGCTCGGCGCGATTAGACGCCATGAAGCTCGGGTTCATCTCCCACTGCATCCGGGCCGAGAGGTCCTTGCGGCCGAGCGTGACGTCCTGATCCAGCATCTCCAGCATGCTGATGTGCCGCGCCGCCGTGGCGGCGTTCATCAGGAGCATGCCGCGGACGGTGGAGCTGCGCTCGCCGTGCGCGCGGTTCAGCGAGTCATCGAACATCTGCTGATGCATCGCGATCTGGTGATCGACACTCGCTTCCGGAGCCATATCCGCGGCGGTGGCTGCCGCCGGAGGCGTGGGGGCGTCGAAGTTGTGGCTGGTCAGCCACTGATCGCCCATGTTCACGGCGCGGAGGTGGTCCTGCGCCATCATGTCATACACGGTGGGGATGTTCTCCCACCCGGCCGTGCGGGCACGACCGCTCGCCGCCTGCAGTTCGGCGATCTCCTGCTGATTCTGCGTGACGATCTGCGCCACTTTATCCGCGACCTCCCGCTCGCTGGGGAGATCCGGATAGATCACCTCGCGTACCCATCCGGACTGGGTGGTGTAGCGATACGGCGTGCCCCCCGTGGTCGCGCTGTCATACGTCTCGATCATCGAGCTGCGAGTCGATTCGCTGCTGCCTCTCATTGAGGTATGGTCGGCGCTCGAAGCGACGGCAGTGGCCATCGTGCCCAGCAGGCACAGCGCCAGGGCGTGGAGCTTCATTTCTAACCTCCAGAAATGTCGGTCAACGGAGTGGAGAATACGAAATCCCCTGGCGTACGGTTGACCCCATTCACGGCGGCCAGGCAGCCGTCTCTGGTAGGGTCGGAGAGCCGAGTTGTTGTCAGGGGACCAGCTTCCACGCCGATTTACCGCTCCACGCCGAAGCTCAAACAGGCTAATGACAACTTTAATGCAGACCGCTAACCCGGCAAAACAGCAGGCGCTGACGCAGGAAAACAGCATGGAGACAGCGTCTTGGAAGGCGGGCAGTCCGGCTGTTTTTCCGGAGGCAGTCGCGGTTCTGACGACAAAAGGCGGGGCGCCGGGGCGCCCCGCTTATGCTTGTCGCGACGGAAAAACCGGGTTGGAATACGAAGCGGCAGCGGGCCGCTCAAACGGAAAGCCGCGACTGGATCCGCTCCACGGCTTCTTCGGTCTGCTCCCGGTTTCCGAAGGCGGTCAGGCGGAAATAGCCCTCTCCGCTGGGCCCGAAGCCCGAGCCCGGTGTTCCGACCACGTGCGCCTCGTTCAGCAGCTTATCGAAGAACTCCCAGGAAGTGAGGCCTCCGGGTGTTTTGAGCCAGATGTACGGCGCGTTCATTCCGCCGTAGACGGAGAGCCCCGTCCGCGCAAGCCCCTCACGAATGATGCGCGCGTTCTCCATGTAATAGGCGATCAGTTCCCGCACCTGGGACTGGCCTTCCGGAGCGTAGATGGCCGCGGCTCCGCGCTGCACGATGTAGGGAACGCCATTGAACTTGGTGCTCTGCCGCCGGAGCCAGAGCGGGTTGAGCTGGACCCGGTTCCCGGCGCGATCCTTGGCGGTCACCTCCTTGGGCACCACGGTGTAGGCGCAGCGAGTGCCCGTGAAGCCTGCGGTCTTCGAGTAGCTCCGGAACTCAATCGCCACGTCCCGGGCGCCCTCGATCTCGAAGATGGAGTGGGGAACGGCGGGGTCGCTGATATAGGCCTCATACGCGGCATCATACAGGAGGACCGCGTCATTCGCCCGCGCCCAATCGACCCAGCGCTGCAGCGCGTCCCGCGAGATGACGGCGCCCGTGGGGTTGTTGGGATAGCAGAGATAAACCAGGTCCACATGCCGGTCCGGGAGAGCCGGCTCGAAGCCGTTCTCCGCGGTGCAGGGGAGATAGACAAACCGATCATAACGGCCGTTCTCCCCCGCGGCGCCGCTGCGGCCCGCCATGACGTTGCTGTCCACATAGACCGGATAAACCGGGTCCGTCAGCCCGACCACGTTGTCGGTCGCGAAGATCTCCTGAATATTCCCGGTATCACTCTTGGCGCCATCGCTCACAAAGATCTCGTCGGTGGAGAGGCGGACCCCGCGCGGAGCATAATCGTGCGCGGCAATGAGCTCCGTCAGAAAAGAGTAGCCCGGCTCCGGGCCGTATCCCTTGAAGGACGGGGCGCTGGCCATCTCATCGGTCGCTTCGTGCAGGGCTCGAACCACCGCCGGCGGCAGCGGCCGGGTGACGTCGCCGATACCGAGCCGGATGATCCGGGCATCCGCCTGCGCCGCGCTAAATTCTCGAACGCGCCGTGCGATCTCGGAGAAAAGGTAGCTGCTCTTGAGCTGGAGGTAATGTTCGTTGACGGTGGCCACGGTGGGGTCCTCGCAAGGGGCGGTCGATGAAGCCGCGTTAGCTTATCACGCGAGGTACAGCTCCGCGGGAGCGCCGGGAAGGGAAGCCGGAGCCGGGATCGTAAGTGGATGTAACGGCACGGTACCAGCGCGCATGATCCAATGATGAACACCCAGGCGGAATTGTACCGCACCACGGAAGAGGCCTTCAGCGCCGGCTCGGCCGTTCTGTTCCGGCGCTCGGTGGTGCCTGCGGGCACTCCGTTCGCCTACCTGGCGGTGCTGCATGGCTACGGCGACCACAGCGGCCGGTATCTGGAGCTGATGCAGTGGCTCGCCGCCCGCGGAATCGCATGCCACGCGCTCGACTTCCGCGGGCACGGCAAGGCACAGGGGCGTCCCGGCCACGTGGAGCGGTGGGAGGAATACCTGGAGGATCTGGACGCCTTCCTCCGCCTGGAGGAGCTCGGAGCGGGCGGGCGCGGCGCTCCGCTGTTCGCGCTCGGTCACAGCCATGGGGGGCTGGTGCTCGCGGCTGCCGGAATCCGCGGCCTTCCCGGAGTGTCCGGCTGCATCTTCAGCGCGCCCTACTTCCGCAGCGCCATGCGCGTTCCCGCGATCAAGATCTGGGCGGCGCGGCTGGCGAACCCGCTCGTCCCGGCGCTGCGCATCGATAGTGGGCTGCGGCCCGAGTGGATGAGCCGGGACGAGGCCCGGGTCCGCGACTCGATCGACGACCCCCTCATTGTGCGCACGGCAACTCCGCGGTGGTACCTCACCTGCCACGCGGCTCAATCGGAGATCGTGCGGCGCGCGGAGGAGTTCCGGCTGCCGCTGCTGGTCCTTGCCGGAGACGCCGACGCCGTGGCGGACAGCCGCGCCGCGCACGATTTTTATCTTCGTGCCGGCGCGGCGGACAAGACGTTCCGCCTCTATCCCGAGCACCGGCACGAACTGCTGCGAGAGCTCGGTCGCGAGCTCATCTTTCAGCACGTTCTGGATTGGATCTCGGAGCGCTTGGAGCCGGAATAGGGGCGAAAGCGACCGAAAACGACCAGAATCCATCGAATGGCGCGTGCAGAAACGCACCCACCGCTGCCCGGCCGGCTTGACACGGAAGTCCGTTCCGCGTAATCTCGTGATCCGGCGCGTACGACACAAAAACACCCGACGCGCTGCGCCGGGTGTCGAAAATTCGGTACCTCTTGGTCCGAATTTATTTTACCAAGGGATGCGCGTTTCCGTCAACATTTTCGGATTGGGATTTGGAAAGGACCGGTGCAGGCATGGTGACCCCTTCCTTCACGCCGGATCTCCCGATGACGCGCGCGGTTGAGCAGCTTCTCTCCATCCGGGACGAGGCAGCGCTGGAAGCGGCGCTCGCGGATGTCGAGCCCGCCGTCGCGGCGCGGGCCCTGGCGTTGGCTCCAACGCTGGAGCAAAAAACCGCACTCGTGTGGGCGCTGGATGACCGGCAGCGGCGCGAGGTGCTGGACCGCGTCCCTCCTGCGCTGGTGGGAGTGCTGGTCCAGAACGCCGAGGAAGACAACCGTTACCTTCTCGGCGATCTCTCCCTGGAGCAGTTCCGCGCGCTGATGCGGCTCTGCAGCCCCGAGAGGCAGTGGTACTGGGTCACGACCGCCCTTTCGTTCACGGATGCCCGGGCGAACCTGCTGCCGCTGCTGCTTCCGACACGGGAACTCGTGGAGATTCTCCTCACGCGCTCCGAGTTCGAGGAGCACCTGCGCCTGCTGGGCGACTACCCGCTCGAAGACCAGCGCATCCCGCCCGAGCTGCTTGCTGACCCGGCGCAGGCGCTGGTCGATCTCTTCGGGGCGGACAACCTCCTCCGGCAGTTCCCCGTGACCGATCCCGCGCTCGAAAAGGTGCTCCAGACCGTGTTGGAGTATGATCCGGACCGGTACGTGGACCTGATCCGCGAGGGGCTGCGCGCCGCCGACTATACGGAGAACCATCCGGATGAGTGGACCGAGCTGACGGAAACACCCGTGCTTCTGGATCAGTTGGAGCCGATCGAGCGGCCGACCGGGGAGGCGCTGCGCTCGTTCGCGGACGTGCCGGACTTCGAAGTGGGGCCCCCTATCTCGCTGGTGCCGGTCGGGGCCTCGCCGCTGACCCGGATGGCGGAACTCCTACCTCCGGCGGCGGCGCAGCGGATCGCCGGCGAGCTCCAACAGCTCTACGTGCGGCAGGCTATTGCGGAGGGCGGCTCGTTCCTGGACGCCGACCTTCGCCGCATGGCCCGCAGCGTGGAGGCGTACCTGATGCTCGGGCTGCAGGCGGAAAGCGGCGGGCAGCCGGAGCGAGCAGCGGAGCTCCTGCGCGAGCGACCGCTGAGCCGGATCAGCCAGAGTGGCGCGCGAGTGGTCGAAGCGCTGCGCCAGGTGGCGCTGCGCCTGCAGCCTCTGGAGCGGGTGATGAGCCCGGAACAGCGGGCCCTGGTGCGGAGCATCCTCCGGCCGCGCCTGACCGTATCCCCGGAAGGCTTACCCCGCCTGCAGCTCCTGCCGTCGGGAAACCTTCCTCCCGAGATGGAGCTGGAGCCGGTCGCGGCGGAGCTGGAAGCGGTGGCTGCCTGGATCTCCCTGGTTCGGGGCGTCGGCATCGAGCGCACCGCACGGGCCCTGGCCGGAGGTCGAACCGTCGATCTGCTGCTCGAAGAGCTGACGATCGCGGCTGCGTTTTTCGGACGGATCGATCCGGGCCTTATCGAGCCGGCAGATCGGCCCCGTTTTGTCCAGCGGTTTCTCAGCCGCGTCGAGCGGGAGCCGCTTTCGGAGACGCTCGAGGCAATCCGGCGGGCCGTCGAGGCGTGGGCCGCCGAGCGAAGAGCCGAGCCCGCGCCGCTGGTGAGCCTCTTCGAGCGCGCCCTCGAGCGCATCGGCGCGCGGGAGCTTCGCGGTGGATAGCTCGCGAAACCCTCGCCGCGCCCGCGCGTCTACCACCCTGGGTGGTCCCTGCGCATCGGTTCCGGAACAGTGCGGGTCGTGGTCCCGGGACGGGGCCCGGCGTCCTGCCCGACGCGGCGGCCCGATGAGTGACGACTAATGCGATCCGCTGCCGTGCCCGCCCCCCTCCGCCTCCTGCTGCTGTCCATTTCCGGTGCCCTCAGCCTTGCGGGCTGCACGGGCGCGCGCCAGGGGGGCACCCCCGCGCCGATGGTGCTGTACGTTTCCCTGGACGAGCCGTACGTGAAGCCGGTACTCGGCGCGTTCACCCGGGAGAGCGGGATCTCCGTGCACGTGGTTTTCGACACCGAGGCGAGCAAGTCGCGGGGTCTGGCGCAGCGACTGCTGGCCGAGCGCGGCCGTCCCCAGGCGGACGTCTTCTGGAGCTCGGAAGTCGTGCAGATGCTCACGGACCAGCGGGGCGGGGTGCTGGAGGCATACCGCTCCCCCTCCGCGGCAACGATCCCCGCGCGGTACAAAGATCCGGAGGGGTACTGGACCGGTTTCGCCGCGCGCATCCGAACCCTGGTGTACAACACGGAGCGGGTGCGGACCCCTCCCGGCTCCCTCCTCGCGCTGGCGGAGCCCGAATGGCGCAACGAGACGGCCATGGCCAACCCGCTGTTCGGCAGCACCATGACGGAGGCCGCGGCGCTCTTCCAGGTGCTCGGACCGGAACGGGCGCGCGCGTACTATCGGCGGCGAAAAGAGCTGGGAGCGCACATCGTGGACGGGAACAGCGTGGCCGCGGAGGAGACCGCGCGCGGCAACGTGAAGGTGGCGCAGACGGACACGGATGATGCCTTCATCCGCGTGGACGCCGGCCGCCCGATCGGAGTCGTCTTTCCGGACCAGGACGGCCAGATCGCCGAGGCGGTCCGGCACGTGTGCGAGCAGACGTCACCTCCTTTAATTTCCGACGGCCAATTCTAGCGGGTCACGCGGCCCCTTCGTCCGGCTTCCGTTCGTCGTCGGGCCAGTCCTCGAAGCGCACCGCCATCCGGCGCGAGACGCCGGACTCGGCCATCGTTACGCCGTAAAGCACGTCGGCACAGGCCATGGTCCGCTTGGAATG
>CAYQDT010000199.1:0-6751 GCA_964416225.1 uncultured bacterium | reverse complement strand
CCCCCTCCGGGAGGATATCCCCGCCTGACCCGCCGCCCCCCGCGCTCTCGGAGGGGCTGCGCGCGAGGACACGAAGAGTCGCGGCTGATCCACGAGCAAGCAGCCCTATACCTGTAAAAGCCCCTGGCCGGCCCTGATCCGTCTCCGACCCGTCTCCTGGAGTTCCGGGTCAGGCCGGGAGGCGCCGGCCGGTCCCGCAATTCCGTGTGCCGTCCGACGGCGCCGGGCCGTAAATCTTAGGGAAACCGCGTCCCGGAGCGTGCCGGGCCAAATCGAGATCGCCCGCCGTTGCACCACCTGATCGCCATCCTGGTCCTGCTGCTCTCACTGGCTGCCTGCGCGGGTTACGGCGAGGTATGGCTGCGCGTCTTTCGCCCGCCGGCGCGCCTGGAGACGCTCCGGCCCCTCCTTGCCGCCGCTCTAGGGATGGGGACGCTGGCGTATCTGGTCCTGGCGGCGGGATTGCTTGGGCAGCTTCGCGCTCCCGTCCTCGGCGGTCTGCTCCTGCTCGGATGGATGCTCTCCGTTCCGTTCTGGGGCCGGCTCCGCGCTCGCCTGGGGCCGGCAGGGGTTGAGGTCCGGGGCTGGGAGCGCTGGCTGACGGTCGCCGCCGTGGCGGCGCTGGCCCTCCTGGCGGCAGTCACCCTGGTGGAGGCGCTCCGGCCGGTGGACGGGTGGGACTGGGACGGCTTGAGCTACCACCTGGCGGCCCCGAAGATCTACCTCCGGTCCGGCCGGATCGGGCTGATTGCCTACGATTCCCACACCGATTTCCCGGCGACGATGGAGATGCTCTACGTGCTGGGCCTCCAGTGGGGCGGCGCCGGAGCGGCCAAGCTGTTCCATTGGGCGGCCGGCTGGTTGACGGCCCTGGCCCTGGCCCTCTGGACCGCCAGCCTGGAGGTGAACGGGCGGCGGCTCCCGCGCTGGGCCGGGCCAGCGGCAGCGCTGCTGTTCGCCGGCATGCCACTCGTCCTGTGGGAGATGGGCGTGGCGTACGTGGATCTCGGGACCGCGCTGTTCCAGCTCCTCGCGCTCCTCTGCGTGGTGGAAGCCATCGTGGACGGCGGAGCTCGAGTGGACCTCGGCGGCGCGGCGCTGGCCGGAATCCTTTCGGGCTTCGCGCTGGGGACCAAGTATACCGCCCTGCTCCAGTTCGGGCTGCTCGGGCTCCTGCTCGCCGGGGCGCTCCTGCGGGCTCCGGCCAAGGGACGCGGCACCGCGCTTTCGGCGATGCTGCTCTTCGGCCTGCTGGGCGTGCTGGCCGCCGCACCCTGGTACGTGAAGAACTGGCTGTGGGTGCACAACCCGGTCTATCCGTTCTACTACCGCCTCTTCCCGCACTCCTTTAGCTGGAACGCCGCGTTCGAGCAGGCCTATTACGGAGAGCAGAAGGCGTTCGGGCTGGGGAAAGGGCCGGCCCAGCTCCTCACCGCGCTCTGGAGCCTGGCCCTGCACGGGCGCGCCTTCTTCATCAACTTCCGCACCTTCCTGGGAGACCGGGTCGGCTCCCTGGGCCCCGCCTGGATCGGACTGCTGCCGCTACTCCCCTGGAGCCGCGGGCTGGACGTCCGCTTCCGGCTGCTGCTGGCCTACTGCGGCGCCTCCATCCTGGTCTGGTTCTTCATGACGCAGCAGTCCCGCTATCTCATGCCCGTCTTCGCGCCGCTGGCCGTGGTCGCGGCCGGGGTACTGGCCACGCTCCAGCCGCGGACGCTCCGGATCGGGGCGGGGGTGTTCACCGGGCTCGCCGTGCTGCTCTGCGCCCAGTTGAATCTGCCGCTCTTCCAGCTTGCACTTCCCGTGGTCTCCGGAACCGTCAGCGAAGCGGAGTACCTCCAGGACAATCTCGACACGCGGGCGCTGGCGGAGGCGGCGCAGTTCGTGAACGGGCTCCCCGCGGAGGCCCGCATCGCGCTCTACCAGGAGACCCGCGGCTTCTACTTCGACCGGGACTATTTCTGGGCGAACCCCGGCCAGCACGATCTGATACCGTACGGCCGGCTCCGGAACGGCGACGACCTGGCGAACGCGCTCCGGCGCTTCCGGATCACGCACGTGCTGATCAACTTCGACAATGACCCGCAGCACGCGGTCCTCTCCCTCCCCTGGTATCGCCTGCTGCGGGACGCGGTGGAGCGCGGGCGGTTGACGGAGCTCTTCCACACCGAGGGAGCGGCGCCGGAAATGCGCGGGATCTATATCTTCCGGCTCCGATAACTCCAGCTCCGATAACTCCGGATCCGATAGTTCCAGCTTCGATAGTTCCAGCCGCGAACGGCTGGCACGGCAGCAATGAGCAAACCACTCTCCCTTCCCGCGTCCCGCCCGCAGGCAGCGCCGCATGGCGCCGCGGGCGCCCCGGCGGCCCCGGACCCTTCCCGCGCCCGGTGGGGCTTTCCCCCGCCGGCATGGCTGCTGGGGCTGCTCCTGCTCCTGTCCGCCCTGCTGAGCGCCGGTTTTGCGCGGGCCACGCCGGTGGGTGCCGCGCCGGACGAAGCCGCGCATGTGGAGTACGTGCGCGTGCTCGCGATGGAGGGGCGGCTCCCGCGGCTCAACCTGGCCGAGCACCGCAGCTCCCTGCGGGACATCAACTACGAGGCGCACCAGTCGCCCCTCTATTACACGCTGGCCGTGCCGTTCTACCGGATCGGGAGGGCGTGCGGAGGCGCGGAGGGCGCCGCGCAGGGATGCCGCGTCCTCTCGATCCTGCTCGGCCTGCTCGGGATCGGGGCGATCTGGCTGTTGGCCCGGGAGCTGGCGCCGGACCGGCCGGCGCTGTGGGCCGCCGCCGCCGGTTTCGCGGCCTTCCTGCCGATGCGTCTCCATGTGAACGCCTCCGTCTCCAACGACCCCCTGACCGAGCTGACCTGCACCCTCTCGCTCCTGCTGATGCTGCGGGCCCTGCGCGGACCCTGGCGGGTGCGCGAGGCCCTCTACCTCGGGCTCGCGCTGGGGGCGGCGCTGCTGGCCAAGCAGAGCAACCTGATGCTCTTCCCGGCGGCCCTGGTGGCGGTGTTCCTGGCCAGCCGCTCCGGCGGAGCCGTCCCGCCGGCCGACGGGCCGGCAGAGAGCGACCTCACCGCCGACGGGGTGCGCCGGTTCCTGCGGACGGGTGGTGTGGTGCTCGGCGCGGCGCTCCTCGTCTCCGGCTGGTGGTTCATCCGGAATGGGATCATTTATGGGGACCCGCTCGCGCAGAAGGCGTTCGACTGGTACTTCTCCGATACGACGACCTTCGCGCAGTTCAGGGCGTGGGGTTTCAGCTTCGCGGAGTACCTGAGCCGCAAGGTGCTGCCCACCACGTTCGATACCTTCTGGGGTGCGTTCGGCTACCTGTCGCCCACCCGGCCCGACCTGTTCCTCGGCGCCTACGGCAGCGGCGCGCCGGGATCGCGCTGGGGATACCCGCCGCAGTCATGGCTCTATCCGTGGCTCTGGATAGCCGTGGAGGCCGCCCTGCTGGGCGGTCTGCTGTACCGGCTCCGGCTGGCCCTGCAGCGGCGGACGGCAAGCGCGGAGGCACGGCCCGGCGCCGGTGAAGATTCGACCCCGGCCGCGATCCTCGCGATCCATGGCCTCTTCGTGCTCTCGGCCTTCCTCCGTTTCAACACCACGTACTTCCAGGCGCAGGGCCGGTACCTCTTCCCCGCGATCGGCTTTTTGAGCCTGACGCTGGCCGGGGGCTGGCTCGAGTGGCCGCTGATGGGCTCCGCGCTGGCGGGATGGGCGCTTGCACGGCATGGAGGCGAGCGGTCCATCCGTGCGCCGGCCGCCCGCTGGGAGTGGGCGGCCGCGGTGCTGATCCTGGGCGGAATGCTGGCGCTGGCCCTCTATGCCCTCTTCGGCGTGGCGGAGCCCGGGTTCCGGGTGCGGAGCCCGGCGGGATAACTCGTCCCCTTCCGGGGCAACCGGCTGCCGGCCGCAGCCGGAGGCGCCGGGACCAGACTTTGGGGAACGTACGGCCCGGTTTTTCCGACTTAGGCATGGGAAGCATGCGGCGGGCGGGGCTTCCCGGCACGGGGAGACACCATGGGGACGGTCAGCGAGGAGCAGGGGCCGAGAGGATCCGGGCCGGGCGCGGGGCTGGTCACCGGCACGGCCGGAGGGTTTCCGGAAGGCGGCGACGCGCCGTCTCGGGTGACGCTCTCGGTGGTCATCCCGGCCTTCAATGAGCGCGATACAATCGGTGAAGCGCTGCGGCGAGTACACGCGCTGCGCACCGCCGGCGTATCCGTGGAGATCGTGGTGGTGGACGACGCCTCCACGGACGGGACGCGCGAGCTGCTCGAGGCGGAGCGGGATATCGTCCTGCTGCGCCACGCCGTCAACCAGGGAAAGGGCATGGCGATCCGAACCGCGCTGGCGCGCGTGACCGGCCGGGTGGTCGCCATCCAGGACGCGGACCTGGAATACGATCCATTTGATTTGCTCCGGCTGATGGAGCCGATCCTGAACGCAGAGGCGCGCGTGGTCTACGGCTCCCGGTTCCTGGCCGGCCGGCCCGCGATGGCCTGGCCCAACTATCTGTGCAACCGGCTTCTGGCGTGGACCACGAACCTGTTATTCGGCGCCCGCCTGACCGACGAGGCGACCTGCTACAAAGTGTTTGACACAGCGCTCCTGCGCTCCATACCCTTGGTATGCCGCCGGTTTGAGTTCTGTCCCGAAGTCACCACCAAGGTCCTGCGGCGCGGCGAGCGCATCCTGGAATTGCCGATCAGCTATCACCCGCGCACGTACGACTCCGGCAAGAAGATTCGCTGGTGGGATGGAGTAGAGGCCCTGTGGACTCTCGTGAAGTATCGGTTCAAAAGCTAGCGCTCTTCGCCCTGGCGGCTCTCTGGCTGGTGAGCGCGAGCGGCTGCGGACGGCGCACGGTGGGGAAGTCGACCAGCATCGGCAAGGCCCTCAAGCGGGAAGTGATGGGGCACGAGAAGGACGATCCCTCTCCGATCAACGTGACGGGCATCGGCAGCTCCTTCACCGTCGACAACAAAGCGGGACAGCGAGTGCTGGCCGCCAAGCTCGCCGGAATGGAGGGCACCGTGCAGCCCGGCCAGGGGGTGCAGGGGGCGGTGCAGATGCGTGGGGTGGACGCGCTCCTGTATGACAAGGGCCAGCCCTCGATGACGATGACCACTCCGGCGGCGACCTGGGTCAACAAGCAGCTGATCACGGACAAAACGGCGCACGGCGTCTCGGCGGACAAGAAAACCGTCCTCGATGCGCAGAAGGCGGTCTGGACTTCCGAGGGCAATCTCATCGACCTGGAGCAGGCGAAAGTCCAGGGAATCAAGGATGGAAAGCCGGATTTCACGGCGGAGGGGCCGAAGGCCCACGTGGCGGATCGCTGGGTCACGATGAACTCCGGCGCGCGGACCCACAACGAGGAGGGTCAGCAGATGACCGCGGACCGGATGCGCTGGCACCTGGACATCGGTAAGCTGGAGGCCAACGGCAACGTGGTGGTGACGGAAGAAGGAACACGGATCAGCGGTCCGCACCTGAACGGCAACACGAAGCTGCGGCGGGGCCGCTTCACCGGCCGGACCCGCGTCTGGATGAAGAGCACCCGCGCGCTGCCGGGACCGAAGCCGAAAACGGCTCCGGTCGCACCCGGAAAAAAGAGCCGCTGATCTGGAAGAAGCCGGCACTCTGCCAGATGCCGACTACATATAGAGGGCTCCTGGAGACAGGGCCCGGGACCGGACTCGATCGCCTTCGCCGGCAGCCGCGGCGGGGCCGCCCCGCCCTCGCTGGCTTGCCCCGGAACTGGGCATGGTACGCTGTGTGACGCAAGGCGGATGAGTGCAAGTGACGCTTCTCGCCACCCGCTCGTTCGGAATGGGCCGGCTGAAGGCCGGAACGTGTCTCGCTGGAGACAGGAGTAGATCCCCGATGAGGTCCAATCATCACCGCATGCCGCGAGCGCTGCGCCTGCTGGGCGCGGCGGTGGTACTCGCTTCCGCCGCCATGCCGGCCCTCTTTCCCGTGAGGCCGGCGGAGGCGCAGAAAAACGCCGGCGCCGCGGGCGGCGTTCAGCAGGGCGAGACGGTCATCAACGCGGACACCATCGACTACGACCTGAACAAGCGCCAGTACATCCTCGTGGGGAACGTCGACCTGGCCACCACCACCAGCCACATGACCTCGGACCGGATGACCGTCCAGATGACGGAGCAGAAAGAGGTGGATTGGGCCAAGTGCGTGGGCCGGGTGTACGTGGAGAAGAAAGATCCGCAGGACGGGACGAAGATGACCGGGACCGGCCAGGCGCTGGACTACAGTGAGCGGCAGCGCAAAGCACAGCTCCAGGGGAACGTGGTGGTGCATCAGGAATCGCCGCGGCTGGCGAAGCCGGCCGTGATCACCGGCTCCCGCGTGGATATGGACCTGGACAAGAAGATCAATGTGGTCCATCGCAGCACGGACGAGCAGGCGAAGGTCCACCTCGAGCCGAAGGGCGAGCAGGGCAAGCCGACCCCGGAAAACGTGGACCTGGTGGCCGACGAGATCACGGTGAATGACGCCACCCAGGAATACACTGCCGTCGGGAAGCCGGTGATGCGCCGCCCCTCCTCCACCATCGTCGCCAAGAAGATCCAGTTCCAGGTGGAAGGCGAGAGCAAGGACGTCCGCATCGCGCACGCGTACGACGATGTCATCTACGATGCCGTCAACGACAAGGGCACCCGGTGCCACGCGACGGGCGACCGCGGAACGTTCACCAAGGATATTCACGAGGTGG
>CAYQDT010000198.1:0-6755 GCA_964416225.1 uncultured bacterium | reverse complement strand
GGAAGTGCGGAACTGGAGGCCCGCCGTCCGGATGGTTCCTGCTTCGGGAGCCATCCGGACACCGGTTCGCGACGTGATTTCAGCCGCCCCCGTTAGATGTGGCGGATGTTGGTGCTCGGTGAGCTGGCGGCGGCCGTGGTCCCGCCGGTGTTCGTGGCGTAGAAGATAGAGATTTGCCGCTCCGTCTCCTCGCTTCCGCAGCCGGGGCAGGGCGCCGGATCGTCCATCTCCGAGAGCTTTCGTCGGATGGTGAATCCCTCGGCGCACTGTTTGCAGGTAAACTCGTAGGTGGGCATTCCGTGCTCCTCGCTTACGTAACAAATGGGCTCGGGTACAATCTGTTCGAGGTCTGGCGGCGCGCGGTGCGCTGCCGGCGCGGCACACCGCACCGGACCCATCCATCTTCAATTTGCCACACCAGACGGGGGAAAGCAAGAGGCCCTCGCGCGCTCCTGCCTCACCCGTCGCCGCCCGCCAAGCGGGGAGGAGATTACCCGATGCCGCACGTGCTGCTTGTCGATGACGAAGAGCCCATCCGGGAGAGTCTTCCATACACGCTTCGGCGCGAGGGATACGAGGTGAGCACCGCCGCGGACGGTCTAACCGCGCTGGAGCTCTGGCGGGAGCGATCACCGGACATCATTCTGCTGGACCTGATGCTGCCGGGGCTCGACGGGACCGAGGTCTGCCGCCGGATCCGGGCGCACTCGGACGTGCCCATTCTGATGCTCACCGCCAAGGACAGCGAGATCGACAAGGTGGTCGGCCTGGAGATCGGCGCGGACGATTACATCACCAAGCCGTTCAGCACCCGGGAGCTGATGGCCCGGATGAAGGCCGTGATGCGGCGTTACCCCGCGGAGAGTGCTCCAAAGCGGAACGCTCTGGAGGCCGGCCCCGTACAAATTGACCTGGACCGCCACGAGGTGTACGTGAACGGCGGCCTGGTGGAGCTATCGCCTAAGGAGTTCCGGCTCCTCCACACGCTCGTGGCGAGCGCCGGGCGCGTCCTCTCGCGGGAAGAGCTGATCGAGGGCGTCTGGGGGAATGAATTCATGGGGGATGTCAAGACGCTGGACGTCCACATCCGCTGGCTCCGGGAGAAGGTGGAGCGCGATCCCAGCAATCCCCGCCACCTGATCACCGTCCGCGGGGTGGGCTACCGCTTCGCGTAGGCACCGGAAGGTCAGGCTGCTCCAGTGAGACGAATCACCTTTCGCGGGAAACTGCTTATCAGCTACGTCGCCCTCGCGTTCCTGGGGATGGGGCTGCTGGCGACCTACCTGCTCTGGAGCTTCCACCACTTCTTTCTCCAGTCGGAGCAGCGCGACCTGGCGGATCGGGCGACCGCCGTGAGCATCAGCGTTCAGAAGGCGCTGCAAAACCACGACTACAACCACGCGCGGGACCTCGTGCAGCGCCACGCCGTTTACGAGCGGCTCAATATTCGTGTCTTTCGCACGAACGGGACGCTGCTGGCGACCTCGTCGGAGCGCCTGGATGCTCGCATCCAGAACTGGTGGGCCGTACCGGGACTCGCCGAGGCACTGCAGGGCCCCGAGCCGCGATCCGTGGACGGAGTCGAGGACGTCCCGAATTCACCGCTCGACGAGCTGTACGCCGTCCGCCCGATGTTCGACCGCGATGGGGTGACGGTGCTCGGGGTGCTGCGCATGTCGCTCCGGCTGGCCGACTTCCAGCGCCTCTTCGAGCGATTGATCCAGATCACGATGATCAGTCTCGGCGTCGCGTTGGCCGTCTGCACCGCCCTGAGCTTCTGGTGGTCGCGCACCCTGACGGAGCCGATCCACCGTATGCGGGACTTCGCCGTACGCGTGGGAGGCGGCCACTTCGGCGAGGAGCTGGAGGTGAGGCAGGGGGACGAGGTCGGGGAGCTGGCGGACTCCCTGAACCGGATGAGCCAGCGCCTGGCGTCTATCGAGGATGAGCGGCGCAGCTTCCTTGCCAACGTCTCGCATGAGCTGCGCACGCCGGTGAGCAACGTCCGGCTCACCCTCGAGGCGCTTCAGGACGGAGCGGTCGATGAGCCGGAGCTTCGCGAGCGCTTCGTGCGCACCTCGCTCGAAGAGACGAATCGCCTGGCACGGCTGATCGGCGACCTGCTCGAGCTGGGCCGGCTGGAGGCGGGAGTCGTGAAGCTGGACCGTCAGTCGGTGCGGGTTCGGGAGCTGGCCCAGCGCTGCGCTCGCGCGATGGAGACCCGCGCTCGCGCGAAAGGGCTGCGCGTGCGCGTGGACGTGCCGGACGTCCGGGTGCACGGAGATCCGGAGCGGCTACTTCAGGCGCTGCTGAACGTGCTCGACAACGCGATCAAGCACTCGACGCCGGAGTCAACCGTGCTGCTCACCGGAAAGGTGGAAGGGGGGCAGGCGACGCTTGCGGTGAAGGATCAGGGACCGGGCATCCAGGAGGCGGACCTTCCCCGGGTCTTCGATCAGTTCTATGCGGCGGATCCGTCGCGGAAGCGCGGCGGCACCGGTTTGGGTCTCACCATTGCGCGCCGCATCGTCGAGGCGCACGGGGGGAGCATCTCGGTGGCCAGCCAGGCGGGAAACGGCGCGACGTTCTCGATCCGTCTGCCGCTGGAGGCGGCGGGTGGGACCGCGCGCCCTACCCCGCCCTTCACGCGGGCCTGATGCGGAAGCGGCGGGGCTCAACCGGCGCCGGGTTTCAGCCCCTCCGCATCTCCTTGCTGGCGCCGCTGGAATGCGGGTCGTAGTCCGCCGGCCACCGGGTGCCCGTGTCATAGAGGGCATGGCTCAGGTCGGCCTTGTAGAGGCGCGCCTCGCGGAGGTCCGTCCCGCGGAGGTCCGCTCCCCGCAGATTCACACCGCGCAGGTCCGCGCCGCGGAGATCCGCCTCACGCAGGTCCGCCAGGCGGAGATCGGCCCGGTGGAGATCCGCGCCGCGCAGCACGGCGTGCTGGAGATCCGCGCCGGAGAGCGTCGCCTCGCCGAGCTGGGCGCCCGCCAGCGAGTGCGCCTCGACGGTGCACAGCAGCGCGCCCGTCTTCTTATGCGTGATGTGCGTGGACGGCTTACCGGAGCCGGCCGCCACCGGCGCGGCATCCGCGGCAGCCTGCGCGATGGACTTCGCCGTCTTCGGCTTCGCCTTGAAGCGGGACGTTTTCTGACAATCCCCGCATACCTCGGCGAAGTTATTGAAGCCGTTCCAGGTCGCAGGCGTTACCTGCATCATGGAAACGTCTTCCTTCTCGGTCCCACACATTACGCAGTTCTTCACGGGATCCCTCTCCTTGCGTGGCCCCTTCCCCCGCAGGGCGATCCTGGGGCGGCTGGCACAATGTTCGATCGGCGCCGCGCGCCGGAGGTCGTGCGCGGGAAGCGGTACCGCTAGTCGCGACGCCGCGGGTAAAGCACCTGTCCCGCCCCGAGCAGGCGTGATCCGAACACGCGACACTCGGGCGACCAGCGATAGCGAAAACTTGCGGCCTGATCTCACCTTTAATCTATCAGTTCCGGAGTGGATTCACAATGATCGGTCGCCTGAGCAACAATCCGCGCCTGTTCGGATAGTCGAATCCCTCTTCCGGATCAGTGCCGGCGGGCATGGACCGCTCCGCAGCGGCGTCGGGCAGGGGTTGCTCCGGCCGACGGTCCGTGGGATGCTCGGGCCTCGTTTGTTCGGTCAGCATGAGACCTTTACCCAACTTTAACCAGAGCTTGAACCGACCATAACTGATCTCGGCCCCGGCCATTCGTCTATAGTGGTGTAGACGGAAACAGCGCGGAGAGCCGGCTGGTCACCGGTTCGGCCCCTGTTCCCCGGTTCATCTTGGCCTCGCGGAGCGAGGCAGGGTGTCCATACGGGTCTGCGATTAATCCTCTCGGTCAACTACTGGCCGGCCTCCTTCGAGGCCGGCCTTTTTTTGCATCCGGGGAGGACCGCCGCCCGCGCCGCGAAAACGGAAAGTGAAGGCTGCGCTCCGCTGCTATGCATCCGGCACCCCCGACTCCACCAGCCCCTCGCCCTCCCACCATCCCATTTGCGGCGCTCACCGCCTCGATCGCCTCCGCCCGCGCGCTCCTTTCCGGCCCACCGCTCCACCAGTGGCTGCGGCTGGCCGGGCTCGCGGTGATGGCCGGGCTCGTCGGGGCGGGTGCTCCCTGCCCGCCGCTCGGCCTGCTGGAGCCGGTGTGGGAAGACCCGTCCGCACGTCAGAGCCTCCTTGGTCATTCGTGGGCGCTCCCGATGGCCGGTCTCCTGCTTCTGTTCCTGCTGCTGCTGGGGGGCTTCGGGCGCTCCTTCACCCTGGCCTTCTTCCGGTCGGTCCGAGACGAGGTGCCGCGGTTGGAGCGGTATCGGGAGTACGTGCGGCCAGGGGCGGCGCACTACGTCTGGAGCGGAAGTATCAGCCTGCCGCTCTCTCTGCTGCTCCTGGCGGTGGAGTGGCAGACGTCGCGAACGCACTGGGCGGCAATCCTCGCATCCGCGGGCGGCAGCGTGCAGCCCATCGTCGTCCACTGGGCGCTGGAGCTCGTCCTCGAACTGGCTGCTTGGACCCTGGTAACCTTTCCGCTGCGCATCTGGATGTACGAGCTCACGCCGGCCGCGATGGTGCTGGATGGGGCCGGGCCGGCACCGGCAGCCTCCAGCATTCTCCGCTTCGCGCGGAAGTTCCCGGGGGCGTTCTGGCTCTATCTGGCCATCCGGCTCGTGCTGCAGCTGATGGCGAATGCCGTTGCGCTCGCGGCACTGCTCCCGAGCCTGCTGTTAGCCGCCCCGGCAGCGCTCCCAGCGCTGGCGCTCGGGTGGTGCTTGAACCGGATGCTGGGAGGGTGGAGCAGCCCCGCCGGCGCCGCGGTGGGCTCCGTGGCGATCCTGCTTTCCCTCGCCGCGCTGTATGGCGCGCTCTGCTCGGTCCTGGTGCCGGTGAGCCTCCTGGTGAACGGCTTCGCGCTTCACACGGTGCGCCTGTGGCGTGAGGGTGAGGGACGGTAGCTCCCGGGGCAGCGCGCAGCGCACCGGAGCGGCCGCCGAGGCAAGAAAAAAGGGCCGGACCGCTCACACGGCCGACCCCGACTGCATCAGGAAAGTAAACTCGACGTCTAGTAGATACCACTTCGCTAGCGGTCCTAAACCTTAGCTCAAAAAAGCGTCCGGTCATTTGGCGCCGGGCGTGGGTCCCACCGGCGTTGCAGCCTTCCCGCCGCCGGGCGCGGCTGACACTGCAGCGGGGCTGCTCGGGACGGGCGCCTGCTGGAGACGGCTCAGCTCGGTGTTGACCTTGAAGAAGGTAGCGTGCGGCGCGCTCCGGGCCGTCTTGACCTGCGACGCGCTGCTTTCGATGTCGCCGAACGTCTTGCCCGCCGACTCGACGAAGCGGTCGCGATCCCGGTCCGAGAGGCTGTCGATACCCTGCATGGCCGCCTTCAACTGCGTCTGATCGGCGGACGGCAGCGTCGGATAGTCCTCGACGGTTGTCAGATAGCTGAACTGCGCCAGCATCGGCAGGCGCTCCACGGTGGACATGACGGCCGGATCGAGATGTCGGAGCTCCGCCGGCAGCTTCGCCACCAGCGCCGTATGGCGGCTCTTCAGCGCCTGCACCTCGCTGGAGAGGTCGATGGCTGCCTTCTTTCCGTCTCCCTTCACGTTCACCGTTGGCCGGCGATTGGCTCCGGAGCGCGCGATTCTCCGGCCGGCGGGATAGCCGGGACCGAAGCGGTTCCGGCGCGCGTAGCCGGGCTGCGCCGGGCGCCCGCTCACCCAGACGCCGGGAGCGACCTCCCGCACCTGCGCGCGCGTCGGAACGGGAAGCATCAACCCGGCCACGGCAAGCGCCGGGACGACGGCCCGCAGCAGAACGGAGCCCGATCGAGCGGTCCACGTAGGTCTCTGCAGCATCAGCGATCCACCTTTCAAGTTCCCGCAGGGGCCGCCGCGCTATGCAGGGCCCACTACGCCTGATTAGACGGGTGATGCGTGCCGGGAGTTTATTTTTCTGGCACAGCCGGTCCCCTCGGCCGGCGCCGGGCCGCCGCGCAGGGAGATCCGGCACCGGGCCGCGAACGGTAAGCTGCGGTTAAACATCCCATGGGAAGCTGTAGCGGTCCGCCTCCGGCGTTCCCAAGGCGGGCCGCCGGCAATCCGACCGTCAGCCCGTGCCGCCGTCCGCCGGCAATGGACTTGCCTCCATGAACCAGTCTCTTCGCATTCCAGGCGTGGCCCTTGCCGCCGGCCTGACGCTTTCCGCGGGCCTGGTAACGGCCCAGCGCCTGGCGCGGCGGGCCACCGGCGAGCCCGTCGCCACGGCATCGCTTCGCACGGCCGCGGGCCTGGCCCCCGGCGAGAGCCTTCTTTTCAATGGCTGGGGGCTCACTCCGGCGGGCCACCACGTGCGCCTGAACGGGGACACGCCGCTCAAGATGGTTGTCTCGCCCGACGGCACGACGCTGGCGGTAGTCACCGGCGGCTTCAACAACACCGGGCTGGAGCTCCTGGACCTGGGCGGACGAACGAGCACCCAGTTCTTGCCGCTGGCCCGAGCCTTCAACGGGCTGGCGTTCAGTGGCGACGGTAAGCAGCTCTTCGTGACGGGCGGCGCTTCGGGCGAGGTGCACGCCTTCGACCTGGCGAACGGCCGCGCCGGCGCCGGCCGGCACGCGGTGCCGGGCGACGGCGGGAGCGCGGCGGCCGAAGGGAAGGGAAACGCCGGTACCGCGGGTGATGCGGGTGGTGCGGTCTTCCTCGCGGGGATCGCGGTCCATCCC
>CAYQDT010000197.1:0-6759 GCA_964416225.1 uncultured bacterium | reverse complement strand
GCCGCAGCAGCTCCCCGGAGCGCGGGTCCCGTCCAAATCCCGGCCCGGCCGCCAGCGCGCCGCTGCTCCGGACTCGCTCCCGGATCGTCTCCAGGGCGGCGGGGACGTGATGACCGTCGGCGGCCGGGAGCGGGAGCGCCATCGCTTCGGTGAGCTTGGCGGCGAGGATCGGGTAGAGGCTGTCCGGAATGCCGAGGGTGACCAGTCCCGCGCCCGCGCGGAGCGCCGCCTCGCAGCACATGGCCGCCGCCCCGGTGAGACCCGGTGCTCCCGCCAGCACGAACAGCTTTCCGGCATCCGCCTTGTGGGCGGCCGGATCCCGCGCCGGCCAGAGCGGCCGGACGCGCCGCGCGGTGATCCACTCCGCGCGGAGCATCCCGTCCTCCAGCAGCGGGCGCGGCAGGCTGATATTCGCGATGGTGAGCCGCCCGGCGTACCTCCGCCCCTCTTCCGTCAGCAGCCCCAGCTTCGGCAGACCGAACGTCACCGTCTCCGTCGCGCGGACGCAGTGCCCCGCGGTGCCGGAGTCGGCGTCCAGGCCAGAGGGCATATCAACGGCCACGACCGGCAATGCGGAGGCATTGACCGCCGCGATGGCGTCGCCGACGGGGCCCCGCGGCGTGCCCCGGAAGCCGGTCCCCAGCAGCGCGTCGATCAGGAGGTCTGCGTCCAGCTCCGTGATGGAGCCTGGGACGAACTGGAGCACCGGTACCCCCAGCCGGTCCAGGAGCTCCAGATTCACGCGCGCGTCGCCCCGTACCTCGTCCGACTGCCCGGCCAGGACGCACTCCACCGGCACGCCGTGGTTAGCGAGGTGGCGCGCGGCCACGAAGCCGTCCCCCCCGTTATTGCCCTTGCCGCAGAGGACCCGAACCCGCTGCCCACTCTGCGCGCGAAGCAGCGCGCAGGCGCGCTCGGCCACCGCCCGCCCGGCATTCTCCATCAGGAGCAGGGAAGGCATCCCGAACTCATCCGCCGCGCGCCGGTCGATCGCGCGCATCTGGTCCGCGGTGCAGGCTTTCATGGGTTGATGCGGCCCCTCGTGGGCGGCGGAGCGAGACGGTACCGGCTTGAGACGATGCCGATCCGAGACCGCGGGAAGAGCGGTCACGACGTATCGTTCCGGGCCACCCGCCAAAACCCTTCACGGCCGCGCGCGGCGGACCTGCAGGCCGACGGGAACTCCCCTGGGCTTTCGCCAGGGATTCCCGCGCGGCCGCGCGAACTCCCACCCAGGGACCGCACGCGTTTGGCGGCGGGAGCCGATTGGGAGAACGGAGGAGACGCGATGGCAGCGCATTCTGGAGAGCGGATCACGCGCCGGGAGGTCCTGCGCGCGGGGACGGCGGCGGTGGCGTTGGGCGGTGCAGGCGCGCGGGTCTCCGCGGCGGCGCTCGCGGCGGATACCCCGCTGGGAGGGACGGGATTGGAGTGGCGCAACAGGCAGGCCGGGATGGCCTACCGGCAGCTCGGCCGGACCGGGGTGATGGTCTCCGAGGTGATCTGCGGGGGAGATCCGATCACTCTGCAGAACTATCGGCACCTGGAGCAGGCGCTGGAACGCGGCCTCAACTACCTGGACATGGCGCCGGCCTATAACAACGGAGACACGGAGCGCGCCTACGGAAAGCTCCTGCGGGAATCGC
This sequence comes from uncultured bacterium, assembly GCA_964416225.1. Lineage (GTDB taxonomy): Bacteria > Armatimonadota > SYMT01 > SYMT01 > SYMT01 > CAYQDT01. The sequence goes on along the minus strand of CAYQDT010000197.1, from coordinate 5,113 downwards.
CATACAAGCGAGACCGCGTCTACCTCACGACGAAGATCAGCGGCTTTTCGCAGCAGCGGGAGGCCATGTACCGGGACCTCTTCAAGGGCCTGCCCGCGGAAAAGCAGGAGGCGATCCGAAAGCGCGCCGCGGAGCTCCGGGCGGAGCGCGGCGTTGATAAGCCCGGCTACTACCTCACCTATTACCCGGGCCAGCCGGACGCCATTGAGCCGAGCTACCTCCGGGTGGCGATGATGCGGGACTACGGCCACATGGTAGAGGGAGACCCGCGGTTCCGGCGCTTCATGAACGAATCGCTGGAAGGCAGTCTGAAGCGGGTGGGGACGGACCACTTCGACACGGTGATGTGCCCCCACGGCGCGATCTCGCCCGAGGAGCTGAAATGCCCCGAGATCGTGGAGGTGTTCGAGGGCTGGAAGCGGGACGGCAAGGTCCGCTTCCTGGGCGTCACCTCGCACACGGATCCCGCGGGCATTCTGCGCACCGCCACCGAACTGGGCCACTATGACGTGGTGATGATGGCCTACAACGTGATCAACGGGAATGCTCTGGAGGATCCGATCCGCCAGGCGCACGCGCGGGGAGTCGGCGTGATCGGCATGAAGGTGGCCCATGCCGTCGCCACGCACCACAAGCCGCTCCAGCCGATCCCGCAGTGGCGAGTGGAGAAGATTCACCGGATCATCCCGGGCGACGAGAAGGCCCCCGTGAAGGCGTACCTGTGGGCGCTGCAGAACCCGCTCCTCACGGCGGTGATCTCCAACCTCTGGGATGAGACCTTCGTCCGCGAAAACCTCGGCGTGGCGGGTAGGAAGGTGCAGCTCCAGCCGGCATAGGCGGAACAGCCCCGGCCTTTCCCCCCGGTGCCGGGCGGGCGAAATTCGGCCGGCGGGAAAAGACGCCCTCGCTTCGAACCTGTTCGGCACGGAGCGAGGGCGTCTTCGGTTGCCGGCCGCCACCGCCGGTGCCCCGAAACCGGGCGCCGGCGGTCGCTCTCCCGCGGGTGCCGGTGCTACGGCGGGGAGACGTCCGTGGGGATCCAGTACGTGCCCCACGCGGGATCACTCGCGTTGTTGCTCCCGCAGGTGCGGAACGTGTTCGGCGGGGAATTGGGCGGCAGCACGTCCGTATAGCCGCTGTCCTTCAGCCACTTGGCGTGCCCGTCCGCCATCACCGCCGTGAGCCCGCCCTGGTGGCGCGGGTCCGCCCCGAACCGCTTGTCGCCGTTCGACCACTTGCAGCCGACCGGGAAGACACGGTCCACGGCGCAGTTGCAGCCCGCGGCCGCCTCCCGCACGTCCGCCACCAGGAGCTGTTTGGAGACCCACTGGATGCTCGCCAGTGCCGCGCCCGAGCCGGTGGCGAGATACACGTTGTACCCGTATCCCGGGTACTGCGCGGTCCGGGACGGGCACCGGTAGACGGGCACGTTCTTGATGTACGGGTAGATATCGTCCTTCCAGTCCCGCGCACCGTTGTTCACCGGGCCGAACTTCGGAGTCCAGACCCGTGGGAAACGCTCGTCGTAATCCTGCGAGTACATGGTCATCCCCAGCGCCATCTGCTTGCCGTTGGACAGACACGCCGTCTTCCGCGCCGCCTCACGGGCCTGCGCGAAGACCGGGAAAAGGATCGCGGCCAGAATAGCGATGATGGCGATCACCACGAGTAACTCGATTAGCGTGAACCCACGCCTGAGCGCTTTCATACAGCCTCCACAGCGAAGCTTCCGGGTCCGGCCCCCATTGAGCCGGAGCCCGCCGCACTCTCTCGCCCCACTGTTTGCCCACCCTCGGCAAGGCTCCTTCCAGTTTCACCTCGCAACCATTCCGGGTGACGGAGTGACGGAGTCGCACCCGGCTGCTTCGGTGGGCCTACCGGTCAGCCGGACTGGCGGCTCCCTTTCGCGGCGGTGCGGTAGACCCACTCCGTGACCTGCCGTGCCGGCGCCGGCCGGCACCCCGCCGGGCACGAGGAGCAGGCCGCTGCATCCCGCTGCGGGCTCCGACACAAACGATGCGGGCCGGAGACAGGGGTGCAGCCCGTCCCGGCCCGCGGAAGCGCTCCCGCCCGGCCTGCCGGCAGAACGGGTGTTCCCGTCAGTCCTCCGCGTCCGCGGCAACGCCGGGAGGGGGAGAGCCCATGGTGTCCCGGATGACGCCGGCTACCCGCTCCACCACGTTTCGCACTTCTTCCTGGTCCGGCCCCTCGGCCATCACCCGGATGATGCGCTCCGTGCCGCTGGCGCGGACGAGGATGCGGCCGCGGTCGCCGAGCTGCGATTCCGCCTCGCGGACCGCCGTCCAGAGGTGCGGCTGTTCCCGCCACCCGCGCCGGCGCCAGACCTTCACGTTCACGAGCAGCTGTGGGTACTCCTGAATCTGACCCGACAGCTCGGAGAGGCGGCGGCGCTGCTCGTGCATCACGCCGGCCACCTGCAGGAAGGTGAGGATGCCGTCTCCGGTGGTGTGCAGGTTGGAGAAGATGATGTGCCCGCTCTTCTCGCCGCCCAGCGCGGCGCCCTCCGCCCGCATCAACTCCGAGACGAAGCGGTCGCCCACGGCGGCGCGGCGGAGCCGGATGCCGCGCTCCGCGAGGCCGCGCTCCAGGCCCACGTTGCTCATCACGGTTCCGACCACCTGGTCGCCGGGAAGGCGCTCCGTGCCCTTCCAGGCGATCGCGCAGAGGGCCATCACCCGGTCGCCGTCCACCAGCTCGCCGCGCTCGTCCGCCAGGATAGCGCGGTCCGCGTCTCCGTCGAACGACACGGCGAGGTCGGCCTCCCGCTCTCGGACCAGCGCCTGCGCTCCCTCCGGGTGGAGGGCGCCGCAGCCGGCGTTGATGTTCAGTCCGTCCGGTGCGGTGTGGAGGGCGGTCACCTCCGCGCCCAGGGCCCGGGCGACGCGAGGCCCGATCTCGTATGCCGCCCCGTTCCCGCAGTCCATCACCACCCGGATTCCATCCAGCCGCGGGGCGGTGCCGATCAGGAACTGGACGTACCGGTCCACCAAACCGGTGCCGGAGGAGAGCCGGCCGATCTCGCCGCCCGTCGGGTGGGGGAACCGCTCCCAGTCATCGATGGCCTGCTCGATGGCCGTCTCCAGCTCGTCGGCGATCTTGTGGCCGTCCGGGCCGAAAAACTTGATCCCGTTATCCGGCGCCGGATTGTGCGACGCGGAGATCATCACGCCGGCCGCTGCGCCCAGCTCCCGGGTCAGGTACGACACCCCCGGCGTGGGGAGTACCCCCAGATCCACCACGTCGACGCCCACCGAGAGGAGACCGGCCGCCAGCGCCGAGCGGAGCATGTCGCCGGAGACGCGCGTGTCCCGTCCCAACAGCACGCGTGGGTGCTCCGCGCCCGGCTCCCGCTGCGCCAGGAGACCGCCGGCCACGCGGCCCAGACGAAACGCAAAAAAGGCGGATAGGTCCGCATTGGCGACGCCGCGAACGCCGTCCGTCCCGAACTTCGGATCCTCTTGCATGCAATTCAGCTCCTCGACCGGCAAATACCGGTCGATCCTATCAGCACAGCGCCTCTCGCGCGGTTTAAATCTTTCAACTTCGAGTGACCGGACCGAAAGAGGGCCGGTTCCCGGTCTTGCGGAGCCGGGAAGAGTCACCATTACCTCTACGTCGGTTCGGGCCGGCCGCGACTCACATCCCGTTCCGGGGTACGGTTCGCCGGGCTCCAGTACGGGTATGCCGTACGGCTATGCGGGAAACCCGGCTGCCGGAATCTTCGCGGCGGTTCCGGCAGGATTCTCTCCCGCCCCGTCGCAAGGGGGCAGGGTTGCCGTCTTGCACCCTCTTCGCCGCCGCCATGTCCCACGTCCCGCTGCCCCCGATTCCCTTCGATCACTACCTCTCCTACACGGAGCTGGCGGACCTGCTGCACGAGCTCGCGGCGGCGCGGCCCGACCTCGTCCGGCTGGAGACGATCGGGCGCAGCCACGAAGGCCGGGAGATCCCCCTTGCCGTGGTTACCCGCTTCGAGACGGGACCGGACACGGAGAAGCCGGCCTTCTGGGTGGACGGCAATATCCACGCCACGGAAGTTTCCCCGACCACCGCTTGCCTGGTGCTGCTGCACAAGCTCCTGGCCGAGGATGGACGGAACCCGGAGGTGACGCGCGTGCTGGACACGCGCGCGTTCTATATCTGCCCGCGGGTGAACCCGGACGGCGCCGAGCTGTTCCTCTGCGACCGGCCACGCTACCTGCGCAGCTCCACGCGACCCTATCCGTTCGACGAGGAGCCTCTCGAGGGACTGCGGCGGGAAGATATCGACGGGGACGGCCGCATCCTGACCATGCGCGTCCCGGACCCGAACGGCGCGTGGAAGGCGCACCCGGACGAGCCGCGCCTCCTGATCCGCCGCGACCCCACGGAGAGCGGAGGCGCCTATTACCGCCTGCTGCCGGAGGGCGTAATCGACCACTGGGACGGCGTCTCGATCTCGATCCAGCGGGTGAAAGAGGGGCTCGATCTGAATCGCAACTTCCCCGCCCACTGGCGTGGGGAGAAGGAGCAGGTCGGAGCCGGACCCTATCCCACCTCCGAGCCGGAGGTCCGCTCCGTGGTCCAGTTCATCGCCGCCCACTCGAACATCACGGGCGGCGTCACGTTCCACACCTACTCCGGCGTGATCCTGCGGCCGTACGGCACTCAGCCGGACGATGCCTTTCCGGCCGAAGACCTCTGGACGTATGAAAAGATCGGCCGGAAGGGAACGGAGCTCACCGGCTATCCGGTGCTCAACGTCTTCGCGGACTTCAAGTACCATCCCCAGGAAGTGATCACCGGCGTCTTTGACGACTGGCTCTATGACCACCTGGGCCTCTTTGCCTGGACCACGGAGCTCTGGTCGCCGCTGAACCAGGCCGGGATCCCCACCCCGAAGCCCATGGACTGGCGGCGGGAGCACCCGCTGGAAGATGACCTCCGGCTCCTGCGCTGGAACGATGAAAAACTGGACGGCCGGGGCTTCGTCTCCTGGTACCCGTTCCAGCATCCGCAGCTCGGAGCCGTCGAGCTGGGCGGGTGGGACCCCATCTATGCCTTCCGCAATCCGCCGCCGCGGTTCCTGGAAGCGGAGGTCCGCCCCCACGCG
>CAYQDT010000196.1:0-6761 GCA_964416225.1 uncultured bacterium | reverse complement strand
GGGTCCTGGAGAACTTCTCCGAGAACCAGGCCTTCCCTTCCCCCTGCAGCTTCCCATCCGCGAAGATCACGCCCTGTCCGTCCAGGTTGGCCTTCGGACCGCGCATGCGCACCCGCTCCAGCCGCACCTGGCCGCCGCCCAGCCGCAGCAGGGTGCTCAACTCGTCGAATGGCTCCGTCCGGTAGGGCGGATCCGCCCCCGCCACGGTCAGCACGCCCTCCCGGCCGATGATCTCCGCCGTGCCCGCGAGCGCGCGCGGCTGGCGCAGCGGGCCGTGCAGGTCCACCGTCAGCTCGCCCCGGCCGCCCTGCAGCCGGTCCGAAAACCCCGGCCACAGGTCCACCAGCGCCTGCAGACGGCTGATCTCGCCGCGCGCGTGGATCTCCGCCAGCCCATGGTCATCCGCGGTGACCGTACCCGTCGCGGTGCCGACCGCCGTGTTCAGATCCAGCTTTTCCAGCGACGTCCGGTGGCCCGCGCGCTGGAAGCTGCCCCGCGCCCAGGCGACGCTGATCGGACGGATGGGACCGCCCAGGAACCGCTGCGGCGGCATGAAGCCGGCGTCCTTCACCTCGAACTGGCCCTGTGCCGTGGCGGCCGGGTCGTGAGCGCTCCCGTTCACCTGGGCTTGCCCGGTGAAGAGCCCGCCGGTAAACCAGCCGGGCACCGGCAGGAAGCGGCTGGCCCAGGCGCTGGCGTCCACCAGGCGCCAGGTGAGCTGGAGCTGGTGGCGTGCCCCGCCGGGCGTGCCCAGGCCGTCGAACCGGCCGGCGAGGGTGGCGTCGCCGTCCGGCATCCGCAGCTCCGCGCCGTCCAGGGTCGCGCTCGAGCCGTTCCGGACGAAGTGCGCCGTCATCCGGGAGATCTTCATCGCCAGCTTCTGCCCGGGCGGCGTCCAGGCGCCGTCCCGGACTTCCGCGCGGGCCTCCATCCGGACCGGCACCCCGCGGCCGCCGCTGAGCTCCACGGAGCCCGTGAACGCGCCGCCGGCCGGCTTGCCCGGCACCGGCACCACGGCCGGAAGCACTCGCGCGAGGGCCGGCCCCTGCGCCGTCAGGTGGAACCGGTGCGTGGGGTGGGCGCTCCCCATCCCGGCAAACTCCCCGGAGCCGGCCAGCTCCGCCTCCGGGAGCTGCGCCCGCAGGTTGGAGAGCACCAGGCGAGGGCCGGTCCGCTGGAACTCACCACGCGCCGACTGCAGCCGGACCCGCTCCGCGCCCGCCCGGAGCGGCGGCAGCAGGACGTTCCGCACCGAGAACGCCCCCGCCACGTCCGCTCCCACCAGGTGCGTCAGCGGCCCGTGAACCTCCGCCGTCAGGTCCACCGCTCCGCCCTGGAGCGGCAGGCTGGCCTTCGGATCGCTGACCAGGTGCGCGCCGTGGAGCGCGAGCGCGCCCCGGAACGGGACCCGGCTCAGCACGTGGACCGGCCCGTGCACGTGGCCCTCGGCGGTCAGCACGCCGCCATCCACGGGAACCGTGCGCGCGAGGTTTCCCGCCAGGCGCCGCCACGCGGGGGTGGCCAGGCGGAACGAGCCGTCGACCACTTTCCCATCCACGCTCCCGCTGCCGCGCAGCCGGAACAGCGGCGCCTGCCAGACGACGTCCTGGAATCGGACCGCGCCGCCGCGGCTGGTCACCGTGCCGGTGAGCGATTGGATGCGGGCCTCTTCGGGCTGGAACGGCAGCGTGCCGGGCGCCAGGTGGGGCTGCGCGTCCACCAGGCGAACGCGCGCGTTCACGCTCGACTGCTCCGGTGCGCCCGCCGGCACGTCGACCCGGTAATTCGCGGCCAGCCGCCCGCCGTCCACCGCACTCTGTCCGGACCACCAGCGGGCCAGCGCCCCGGCATCGGCGGCCGCCAGGAGTCCCTCCGCGTGCAGCCGCCAGTCCCGCTTCCCATCGGCGCGGGTCACTTCCACCCCGCTGCCTTTTCCCGAGGTGCGGAACTGCGGCGTGACCAGCCGGTAGTCCGGAATGGTCAGGCGCGGTCCCGCTTTGCGGAAATCAGCGCTCGCGGCCTGCACCTGGACCAGCTTCACGCGGCCCGCCACCCGGGTCCGGTAGGTCGCGCCGCGCAGAGAGAGCGCGCCGGCCAGCGGGAGCTCCGCCAGCGGCCGCCGCGCCGCTCCGCCGTGCAGGTAAGTGCCCGGCGGCACATGGGCCGACAGAACGAGCGTGCCGCCCGAGAGGCCCGCGGGCAGCCGGCCCTGGAGGGGCGGAAGCTGCTCCCATCGGTCGGAAGCCAGCCGCGCGATGCCGGAGACGGCGCCCCGGCCGCTCCAGTCCGTCACCGCGCCCTGCGCGGAGCCGTGGAACAGATCGGACCGGAAGGTGACGCTGGAGAGCGCGATCCGGTTGCCCCGCACGTCGACCTGTCCCGAAAGCGCGCGCACGGGGACCGCCCACTCGCCGCTCCGGCGCCCCGTCGGAACGCGGAGCGCCAGGTCCCGGAAGTGGAACGACCCGGCACCCGCCAGCTTCTCGGGCGCCTGCGTCGGGCCGTTCACCCGGAACTGGAGCTGCCCGACCGCCGCCGGAGCCGCTCCGTTCAGCCACCGCCAGAGCGGCAGGTCGGGAAGCTGTTGGTGCAGCAGCGCCAGGTGCTCCAGGTCTACCCTCCCGGCGCCGGAAAAGACTCCCGCGCGGCCCGCGCGCGTCGGGACGATCGTCAGCTCTCCCCGCGCCGAGAGGCCGTCCGCGCTCCCGCGGAGGTTCCGCACGTACAGGTGATCGGGCGTGCGCTCCATGTCGCCGTCCACCGCGTGGACGGTGAGCGGCGGCGCGGCGGGCGTCGGCTTCAGCGTCAGCTCCCTGGCGGAGAAATGCCCCCGGGCCTGCGCCTGCTGGAGCTGTCCCACCACCCCGCGGGCGTCGAAGCTGACCCGGGCGCCCCCGAACCCCCAGCTCTTCGCCACGGGAGTGTTGTACGCCAGGAGCCGCCCCAGGCTCACCACGGCGTCGGTCCGGGTGACCTCCAGTGTGCCCTGCGCCTGGAACGGCCGCGCCGGGAACGGCGCGTTCGGATCACCCGCCACGTCGCCGGTGCCCCGCAGCCGGATACCGTCTCCCTGGATATCGATGTCCCGGAGAGCCACCGTCCGCGGTTGCCAGTCCACCTGCGCCGTCGCCTCTTTCCAGGGGAACATCGCCGTTGAGCGCTGGACCCACCCGCGCGCCACGTGGAGGCGCCCCCGCATGCTCTGCAGCGCGCCGGACGCGGCGCTCACCTGCACCGTCCCCGTGAGATTCCCGTGCACCGCCCACTCCGGAGGGATTCCGAGCTGCGGCGCCAGGTTGCCGAGCGGAAGCTCCCGAACGTCCACCCGCATCGCCACGTCCCCGCCATGGGTCACGTAGGTGCCGTTCGCCGCCAGCGCGCCGCCCCGGAACTGGACACGGCTCTTAGTGATCGTGATGGAGCGGGCGTCGCCGCGGCCCTGGAGCGCCAGGTCGCGGGCCGAGAGGCCGGCTCCCTCCCACGAGGCCGCCCGGGCGCGGTATGAGAAATCCTGCGGGTGAAGGCCCGCCGTGAAATCGATCTCGCGGACCGTTACCGGCTGCCGCTCGCCGTCGCGGAGCAGGGTCGTCAGGTCCGCCTCGCCGTGATGAATCCCGATCTCGTCCAGTCCCAGCCGATGGAGCGAGAGGAGCTGCTCCGTGGCGTTCTCGGAGGTGCCGGAGGGTTTGCGCAGATCCAGGGTGGCCGCCAGGTGCACGTGGTCGAGGTGCAGCGCGGTCACCCGCAGCCGGTGCCGGAGCAGCAGGGCCCACCAGTCCACGTACGCGCGGACCTGGCGCGCTTCCAGCGGGGGCGCCGGGTCGCCGGCACCCGCCGCAACGCGGAAATCCTCCACGGTAAAGGCGCCGGGGGGCCAGAACAGCACCCTGCCCACCGTCACCGGCCGACCCAGCGCGGCGCTCAGCCGGGTGGCCAGGTAGGCCGGAAGCTGCCGGGCCGCCAGCAGGTGCGCTTCACGGAGCGCCAGCCCGGCGCCGCATAGTCCGGCGCCCAGCACCACCAGCACCACCGGCCGCATCCGGCGCGAGACACGAGAAATCTCCCATCGCATGAACCCACACTCCCGGCGGCAATCACCGCTCGGTCGGCGTTTACCCGGTAATCGGGCATCTTTATACATCGCCCGGGAATGCTTGTTCGACCGGCAGGGGGCAGCCGAAGTTCCATGCGGACGGCGGTTCGAGAAGCGGGAGGGCGGCCGGTTTCAGGAGGGCGCGGGGCACCCCGAACGCATCGGGAAAGCGGGGGCGGGGTGCGCCGGACAGTACGTGCCGTCCGTCAGCGAACCCGGAGATCCTCGTACCAGGGCGCGGGATAGCGCTGCTGAAACTGCTCCAGCGCCGCGCACCACACCTCCGCCAGCTCCTCGGCCCACGGCACGCGCAGCGTAGTCACGCGCGCGATCTCGTCCTTCAGGAGCAGGTATCCGCCCGCGACGCGGCCTTCCTGCCCCATGGTCAAAACATCCGAAAAGACCAGTACGAACCGGTCCAGTTCCTCGGGAGGCAGGCTCATTGGTGCTTTGGAGAGTGGGGAGGATCTCTCCAGAACTTCGCTGAGTGTAACCGATCGCCGGCACGGAACGCCACTTCCGGCCGCAAAAGTCCGGATAGGTGTAACCCGTCGCACAAAGCTCTCATCCGGGGGACAAAAAGGTCGGAGCTTGGTGCAACCACCGGTGGTACGCCGAGCGGGGACCGGTCCCCCCAGTTCCGGAACGGGTACGGGTCCCGGAGGGCTCGGCCGGGCGAGCCCCGAATCCGGCGGACTGCCCTGCCGCAGTGCATGCCTACCGGGGGCCGCGGTGGCGCGCTCCTGCGCGGCCGCAAGCGGGGCGTGCGTTCAACCACCGCCTCGCGTTTCGTGAAAATCGGCGGTTTGCCCGCCGATGGTGCGGGGAACAAGTGACTGTTGGCCCTCCCCGCCAGCCGGCGGATTCCTCTCGCGTCCCGCCGGCCCTCCCCCCAAGACGGATCCCGATGTCGGAAAACCGCAGCGCGCGGCAGCTTCAACACGATAGCGAGCACGAGGAGCCGGAGTCGGCGGAGGCGCCGCTGCTCCTTTCCGGAGTCAGCCAGGCGCTGCGAGCCGCCCTGGAGGGCGCCGCTCCCGGCGAAACGGGCCTGCGGACGGTGCGGGCCATCGGCCCGCAGGGCCAGCGGTACACGGCCGGCCTCCACGACGGGCAGGTGTTCCTGCTGGAGCTTCCGTGGCCCAACCCGCGCAATGAGTGCCGGCCGCTCCGCGAGGAGCCTCGCGGGGTGGATTGGCAGCCGCACAGTGACCGCACCCGCGGCGGCTGACCCGAAAGCCCTCTCTCTTCGAAGTCATGGCCGCTGCGGGTTCCAGTTCTCAGGGCGGCAGGTCCCGCGGTCGGTCCGGCAGTTGGGGGCGCCGCGGCGGAAAGCAATGAAGCCGCTGATCCTCTTTACGGCGCAGTACCTCTTCCTTGCCGCTCCCGCGGTGACGCTCGGTCTGCTGCTCGCCCTTCCCGCCCCCCGGCGGCTCCGGCTGCTGGTCCGGCTGGCGGTCGGCGGCGGCCTCGCCGTGCTGCTCTCCCTCCTCGCCGGACACCTCTACTTCAGTCCGCGGCCCTTCACCCTGGATCACCGGCCGCCGCTCTTTCCGCACGCTCCGGATAACGGCCTGCCGTCCGACCATACCACCCTGACCATGCTCCTCGCGCTCCTGGCCTTCCCCTTCTCCCGAGGGCTCGGCGCTGTCCTGACACTTCTCTCCCTGCTGATCGCCGCCGCCCGCGTCGCCTCCCGGGTCCACTCGCCGGTGGACATCCTCGCCGCCATCGGGGTCGCGGCGCTGTCCGCGGGCATCGCCGCGTGGCTGGAGCCGCGGCTCACCCGCGGGCGTTCGGGCGGGCGCCAATCCGGTGGCCGTGGCGAGTCGAAATGACCGGTCCATCGGGAATCCGCTCCCGATAGGCGGGCGGCACTCCCCGGGCCTCCGGGCCGGGCTGGGAGGCGGCGCTCACAGGAGCCGCACGCCGCCGCGGTGAACTGCCGTTTCGGAAACCGCAGCGGATAACGGCTCCGGCAATCACTGTTGCCCGGCGCCCCGCCCCGAAGGAGCACTGGAGATGAAACGGATGATCGGGCTGCTGGCCGCGCTGGCCGCTTCGGCGGTGGCAGCCTCTGCGGAGCAGCCGCCGGCACCCAAGCCGGCCGGGGCGCTGTCGCTGAACTCTCCCAATTGCGTGCGCGTTCCGGAAGCGCGCGCCGAGCAGCCGGACGATGAGGAGCTCGGCGTCTGGCGGAACGGGGAATACTGCGCCTATCCGCTCCGGATGATGGCCTACCACCGCGTGGTGAATGATCACCTCGGCGGCCCGCCCATCCTCGTCAGCTATGACCCGGACAGCGGCGTGGGGCGCGTCTTCGACCCGGTGGTTGACGGCAAGCCGCTGACGTTCGAGGCGGTGCCGCCGCCACACGGCCTGCCGGTCCTGCAGGATCACCAGACCGGTACGCTCTGGTCCGCACTGAACGGTGAGGCCCTATCGGGGCCGCTGCAGGGAAAGCGGATGCTCCGTATCCCCTCCCTGGTGCTGACCTGGAGCCGCTGGAAGGCGCTGCACGGCAGTTCCTGGGTTCTGGCGGAGGACGCAAAGCTCAGCCCGCACTACACGGCCCGCGTGACCCCCGCCGCCTGCCGGCTCCCCTCCGCGGTGGCCCGGGAGCTGCCGCGGCAGCCGGACCGGCGCCTGAAGCCGGACCTCCTCGTCC
>CAYQDT010000195.1:0-6769 GCA_964416225.1 uncultured bacterium | reverse complement strand
GCCGATGTCACTGACGCTTCTCGCCGTCAACTGGCGCCGGTTTCGCCTCACCCGGGAGGAATGGATCAGCATGGCGGTGGTGCTGGGGCTAGCGGGCGCGCTCTTCCTCGGCTACTTCCTTTTTGTCTATCCCCACAGGTAAGATGTAGTGTGCGCTCCGGCACGGACGCCGGCAGCCCTGGAACACGCAGAACGGTAGCCCGAAATGGTAGAGCGAAGTGATCCGCAGGCAATCGACCGCAAGTGGCAGCAGCGGTGGGCCGAAACGGATATCTATCGGCCGAGCGACGACTCGTCGAAGCCGAAGTACTACGTGGTCACGATGTATCCGTACCCCAGCGGCGACCTGCACGTGGGGCACTGGTATCCGATGACTCCCACCGACGCGCACGCCCGCTTCAAGCGTATGCAGGGCTTCAACGTTCTGTATCCCATGGGCTTCGACGCGTTCGGCCTGCCCGCCGAGAATGCCGCCATCCGGAACAACGTCCACCCCAAGGAATGGACGTACAAAAACATCCGGCGCATGGAAGAGCAGCTCCGCACGATGGGCGCGTCGTTCGACTGGTCGCGCGAGATCATCACCTGCGATCCGGAATATTACCGCTGGAATCAGTGGTTCTTCCTCCAGTTCTATAAGCGGGGACTCGCCTACCGCGCCTTTGCCCCGGTGGACTGGTGCCCGAACTGCAATACCACGCTTGCCCGGGAGCAGGTGATCGGCACGGAGCGCCTGTGCGAGCGGTGCGATCAGGCGGTCATCAAGAAGGATCTGAACCAGTGGCGGTTCAGGATCACGCAGTATGCCGAAGAGCTTCTGGACTTCAGCCGCCTGGAGTGGCCGGAGAAAATCCTCACGCTCCAGAAGAACTGGATCGGTAAGAGCGAGGGCGCGCAGTTTTCATTCCAGGTCCGCGGCTCGGAGCGGACCTTCCCCGTGTTCACGACGCGGCCGGACACCCTCTTCGGGGTGACATTCTGCGTCCTCGCTCCGGAGCACCCGCTCGTCGGTGAGATCACCACGCCCGAATATCGGGCGGAGGTGGAGACCTATGTCCAGCAGGCCAGCCGGCAGACCGAGATCGAGCGGCAGAGCACCGAGAAGGAGCGGACGGGCATCTTCACGGGCGCGTACGCGGTCCACCCCTTCACCGGAGCGGATATCCCGATCTACATCGCGGACTACGTGCTGATGGGCTACGGCACGGGCGCAATCATGGCGGTGCCCGCGCATGATGAGCGGGACTTTGACTTCGCGCGCCGGTACGGCCTCGGGATCCCGGTGGTGATCACCCCTCCGGATGGGCTCCCCGAGCCGCTCACCGCGGCCTACACCGGGCCGGGAGTGCTGGTCAACTCGAACGGCTTCGACGGGATGCCCGCCGCCGAAGCGAAGCGCGCCGTCACGGCGGAATTGGAGCGGCGCGGGATCGGCGGAGCGGCGGTGACGTACCGGCTCCGGGACTGGCTCATCTCGCGGCAGCGGATGTGGGGCACTCCCATTCCCGTGATCTACTGCGAGAAGTGCGGGACCGTACCGGTGCCGGAGGAGCAGCTCCCGGTGCTCCTTCCGGACACGGTTGAGTTCAAGCCGACGGGGGAGTCGCCGCTGAAGTTGGACCCGCAGTTCCGGTACGTGGATTGTCCGGAGTGCGGTGGGCGCGCGGAGCGGGAGACGGACACGATGGACACCTTCGTGGACTCCTCCTGGTACCAGTACCGCTACGTCTCTCCCCATGACGACAGGCGCCCGTTCGATCCGCACGAGGGGGCGAAATGGCTTCCCGTCGACTTCTACTCCGGCGGCGCCGAACACGCGGTGATGCACCTGCTCTACTCGCGCTTCTTCCATAAGGTCATCCGTGACCTCGGACTGCTGGATGAGCTCCGCCGGGCGCATCCGGAGCGCGTCTGGGACGAGCCTTTCCCGAAGCTGTTCAGCCAGGGCACGATCACCTCGTTCGCCTACCGGGACGGCGAGGGACGCTTCATCCCGTACGACGCGGTGGACTATGACGGCGACACGCCCGTGCACCGGGATTCCCGCCAGCCGCTTGCCGCGTCCGTGGAGAAGATGTCCAAGAGCAAGCTGAATGTCGTGGCTCCGGATGTCTACGTCGGTCAGTACGGGGCGGACGTCGTGCGCCTGTTCCTCATGTTCATCGGTCCCTGGGAGCTGGGCGGACCCTGGAATCCGCGCGGCGTCGAGGGCGTGGTCCGCTTCCTGAATCGCGCGCGCTCCCTCGTCGCCGAGGGCGGGAGCACGCCAACCGGTGAGGTCCCGGCGGAAGCCGTCCGGGAGCTCCAGCGCGCGCTCCATCAAACGCTGCGGAAGGTCACGGAAGACCTGGAGCGCTTCTCCTTCAACACGATGGTGGCGGCGCTCATGGAGTACACCAACACGCTGCAGCGGCTCCGGAGCACCCCCGTCTCGGGGACGCCCGAGTGGCGCGAGGCGCTGGAGACGCTGGCGCTCATGCTGGCGCCTTGCGCGCCCCACACCGCGGAAGAGATGTGGGAGCAGTTGGGTCGACCGTACAGCATTCACCAGCACTCCTGGCCGCGATGGAGCGAGGAGCTCGCGCGGGAGGACACGGTGGAAATCGTGGTCCAGGTGAACGGGAAGCTGCGGGACCGGATCCAGGTCCCGACGGACGCGGACGAAGCGCTGGTGCGGTCACTCGTGATGGCGAACGAGCGCGTTGCGGGCGAGCTGGCCGGCAAGTCGCTCCGAAAGTTCATCTACGTTCCGGGCCGCCTGGTGAACCTCGTCGCAGGCTGACCCACCCGCACTTCACACGGGATCGAAGCACTTCACACGGGATCGAAGCAGGGTCCGCAGCCGTCGGCCGGCTGGTCGGCCCGGATGGAGAGGGTCAGGCCGCCTCGCCCGTGGCGTCGCGACGCTCCGCGTCCTTCAGCAGCGCCGTCATCTGCTCCACAATGGCGTCCCAGGTCTTCTCATTCGCCTTCTCCAGCCCGCGGCGGATGCGGTCGCTGTTGTCTTCCGAGAGGGCAGCCTTCACCTGCCGGACATATTCCTCCGGCGAATAGGCGAGGCGGACGATGTCGGAGTAGTTCTGCACCACGTCATTCACCGGCGAGCTGACTACCGGCTTCTGACCGGCAAAATACTCCAGCGTCTTCGTCGGCGAGAGGAAGCGCGTGGCCGGGTTGTCCGCGAACGGCACCAGCGCCACGTCGAACGCCTTCAGGTAGCCGGGAAGCTGGTCGTAGCTGCGCTGACCGGCGTAGACGATGTTCTTCGCCTTCGGCAGCTCCGCGGGATCCACTTTGGTCACCGGCCCAACGAGCAGGATCGTTCCCTCCGGAAAGGCCTCGGCGAGCGCCCGGATGGCATCGTAGTCCATCCGCTCGTCGATGACCCCGTAGTAGCCGATCACCGGGTGGGGCAGGTCCCGCGCGTCCTCCGGGAGGGGAGTCTCCTCCCGCGTGGCCTGCGCGAAGTGTTCGACGTCCACGCCGGAGTCAAAGCGGTGGCAGTTTTCGTGCGTCTGCCGCTTGTTCTGCCACATCGAGAGGCCGCCGGTGAACATCACGTGGGCTTCCCGCATCAGCTCCCGCTCGCATTCCACCAGCGCCGGCGGAGCGCCCTTGAAGGCGGAAAGCTCATCCATGCAGTCGTAGACCACCATCGGGCTCTCGGTGACCTCGCGCAGGTAGATCGCCATCGGCGCGTAGTGCCACCGAACCGCTTGACGGAAGCCGTTTTCGCGGAGCCACGGCTCCACAAGTTCGCGGACGCGCGCCTGGTTCTCCGGGCTGACCTCCGGAAGGTGCTGCCGCTGCGGCGGCACATGCGGCCGGAGGATCGTTACGCCATTCGCCTCCCAGACGTGCAGGTGGGAATCCGCTCCCGGCTCCAGAAAGGCGGGCTCCTCCACGAAGGCGATGCGGCGGCTGCGAGCCAGGCGGGAGAGGATCTGCTGCGGACGCTGCCAGACCCCATCCCAGCGAAGGTGGCAGTGGACAACGATAGGACTCTGCGAATTCAAGGGTTCTCTCCTGTGGGCGCGGAACTGGTCCATGGATCAAGGTTGACAGGCGAGCGCAAGGCGCTACAGCCCGTTGTGTGGTTGCGGGAAGGTTCGGGTCGCGCCGGCGGCGGACTAAGCGGGCGACCGGTTTAATACCTACCCCAGCCCCCTTCTCCCCAAACCGTTCCCGGCCCACCTTGCGAGCAGGCGCCGCCTGGGTTAGCATGGGCCTCCCGGAAAGGAAATCCCGTTGTCCGAGCGCCCGTTCGTCAAGATTCCCGCCCTCGATTCTCCGGGGTCGCTGCGCCGGCACCTGGCCGCGCTGGGCCACCCGCTCCCGGTGGACGACGCCATCCTCCCGGCTCCCCAGTCACCGCTCGCGCAGCCGCTGGTCGCTGGATCCCTGACGGTCGGCAACCGCTGGTGCATCCAGCCCATGGAAGGCTGGGACGGGACCCCGGACGGACGGCCGAGCGAGTACACGTTCCGACGGTGGGAACGGTTCGGAAGCAGCGGCGCGAAGCTGATCTGGGGCGGGGAAGCGGTGGCGGTCACCCCGGACGGCCGCGCCAACCCGAACCAGCTTCTGATCAACCCACAGACGGTGGGCGACCTCCGGCGGCTCCGTGAGACCCTCGTGGCCGCGCACCACGCCCGCTGCGGGACCACGGACGACCTGGTGGTGGGGCTGCAGCTAACCCATTCCGGCCGCTTTTGCCGGCCCAGCCGCAAAGACCGGATGGAGCCGCGGATTCTCTTCCATCATCCGCTGCTCGACCGGAGGTTCGGAATTGATCCGGCTTCACCCGTGCTCACGGACGCGGAGATTCGGGAGATTATCGCAGCCTATCACCGCGCGGCGGAACTGGCGTGGGAGGCGGGCTTCCAGTTTCTGGACCTGAAACATTGCCACGGATACCTCGGGCATGAGTTTCTGGCCGCGCACACCCGGCCCGGCCCCTACGGCGGCTCATTCGAAAACCGTACCCGGTTTCTGAGGGAGATTGCCGATGGCATCCGGAAGCGTGTTCCGGAGATGGCCCTCGGCGTGCGCCTCTCCGCATTCGACCTGGTGCCGTACCACCCGGATCCGGAGCGGTCGCGGCCCGGGCGGCCGGGGCCTGGCATCCCGGAGGAGTTCTCCGCGGCGCTTCCGTACGTGTACGGGTTCGGCGTGGATCCGGCGCGGCCCGTCGAGCCGGATCTTACGGAGCCAATGCGCTTTCTGGGACTGCTGCGGCAGCTCGGCGTGGCTCTCGTGAACCTCACGGCGGGAAGCCCGTACTACAACCCGCACCTCCAACGACCCGCCAGCTACCCGCCGTCGGACGGGTACCAGCCGCCGGAGGACCCGCTCGTCGGCTGTGCCCGGCAGATCGAGGTGGTCCGACAGCTCAAGGCGCGGTTTCCGGAGTTAGCGCTCGTTGGCTCCGCCTACACGTACTTTCAGGAGTATCTACCCCACGTCGCCCAGGCGCTGGTGCGTGAGGGAGCGGTCGACGCCGTGGGGATCGGGCGGATGGTGCTGGCCTACCCGGAGCTGCCCTGGGATACCCTGACGCACGGCCAGGTCCAGGAGAAGCGGATCTGCCGCACGTTTAGCGACTGCACCACCGCTCCGCGAAACGGGCTGGTATCCGGCTGCTATCCGCTGGACCCATTCTATAAGGACAGTCCGCTGCGCAAGGAGCTCCAGATGCTCAAGAGCGGCCGGCAGGCCGGATAGCCTCCGCCTGCAGCGCATTGGCACCGCCCCGTCGGGCTCCTGACACCAATATCCACCAAGGCCCCACAAAGGCCCATGGGTGCCGGCTTTCAACCTACCGACGAGACTCCATGCCGGCCGCCGCGCCGGCCCCTTGTCGTTCGCAGTTTTGAGGTCTTCCGTGGCGATTGCACCGAATATGTCTCTTCCCGACCGCCTACCGCCCCAGTCGATCGACGCGGAGCAGAGCACGCTCGGCGCCGCGCTCATCAGCGGCTCCGCGGTGGAGCGCGTGCTGGAGATGCTGGAGCGGGAGGATTTCTACCTCGAAGCGCACCGCCGCGTCTTTGACGTGGTGGCGCACCTCTCGCAGCGGGATCAGCCTGTCGACATGCTGTCGGTCGCCGAAGAGCTGCGGCGGCGGAACCATCTCGAGTCCGTCGGCGGAACGCCCTACATCAGCACCCTGGTGGACAGCGTGCCCACGGCGGCGCACGTGGAGTTCTACGCGCGGATCGTTTCCGAGAAATCAACGCTGCGGAAGCTGATCCAGGCTTCGGGCGAGATCATCGCCATCTCCCACGAGCAGCAGGACGAGGTGGACCACATCGTGGACACCGCGGAGCGGCTCATCTTTGCAGTGGCCCAGCGCCGGGTCAACCAGGGCTTTGCCCACATTCGCCCGGTCGTCCTCGATGCGCTCGAGCGGCTGGAGACGGTGCGCGCCAACGACAGCCGCATCACCGGCATTCCCACCGGTCTCTCCCCGGTGGACCAGATGACGTCCGGCCTCCAGCGCGGCGACCTGGTGATCGTGGCGGGACGCCCCTCCATGGGCAAGACCGCGCTCTGTCTCACCTTTGCCGTCAACGCGGCGATGCAGGCGGAGCAGCCGATCGCGATCTTCAGCCTGGAAATGTCGAAGGAGCAGCTCGCCCAGAGAATGATCTGCTCGGAGGCGAAAGTCGACGGCATGCGGCTGCGCACCGGCTTCCTGCGGAGCCACGGGGAGGATGACGAGAGTGACTGGACTCGCCTCGGCCGCGCGATCGGCCGGCTCGGCGAC
>CAYQDT010000194.1:0-6773 GCA_964416225.1 uncultured bacterium | reverse complement strand
ACATATCTTATCCCGGACCAGGGCGATCACCACGCCGAATAAGACGCACGACCGGGGCTCGGTCATCCACCGGCTCAGCTCACCCCGCAGGCCCGGCGGGACCCGTTCCAGGATCAGGATCACCATAGTTCACCCCTCCGGCCACGCCCTCATCGCCTCCGTCCGGATCCCAGAGACCGCCGGGGAGGCCCATGTCCGTGTCCGCCGCGAAGAATGCGTCCAGATCCGCCGCCGGGACGCCGAGCGCCCGCGGGAGATCGGTTGCCACCCGCTCCAGCAGGCGGAGGTCCCGAAACTGGTCCCGGCAGAGGAGCCGCGTCCGGCGCTCGATCTGGAGCGGGCCGTCGGCCGCCGCGCGGAAGGCGACGGGGATGGTGACCGCCGTCTTGTACAGGTCCGCGAGGTCATAGACGAAGGAGAGCTGCTTTCCCGTGTGGATGAAGCCGAGCGCGGGGCTGAACCCCATGGAGAGGATGGCCGCGTGGCAGAGGCCGTACAGGCAGCTATTCGCGGCGGAGAGGGCGCGGTTGACCGGGTCCGCGGAGAACCACGCCTCGCGGTCGTAGTTCCGCCCGTGCCAGGGAACCCCGCTCTCCGCGCTGGCGCGGGCGTAGGCGTCTCGGACACGCCGGCCTTCCCAGCCGCGGAGCTGCTCCAGGGAGAGCGAGGGGTCCGGCTCCTCCTGGAACCGCATCTGGTACATCCGCTTGCTGACTTCCAGCCGGGCGGCGGGATCGCTTACCAGGCGGGCCTGGCGCAGGAGCGGGGCTGCGCTGCGGGGCCCGCCGGTCCCGTAGGCGTAGAGCCGTACCCCTTCCTCGCCGCACCAGGCCACCAGGCAGTTGTTGTCCGCCAGGGCCGTCACCGCCGCGTGGGTGACGTTGGTGCCGGGCCCGAGCATGAGCAGCGCGAGGGACGCGCACGGTACCGGCACGCGCCCCTCGGCGTCATGGATCGCGATGGCGTTCTGCTCCCGGTCCACCCGGCAGTGCTCCACGTACAGGTACGTGAGGCTGTCCCGGAGCTTGGGCAGGGAGCGGAGGTCGCGCATCGGGGTTATCTCGCGGGGGCCAGGGAAAGGAGGCCGAAGCCGAAGCCCCGTCCGCTGCCGATCCCCGCCTGCACGCTGGCCCGGAGGCGGTCGGGGTCCTCGACGCGCAGGCAGCCCTCGAACAGGACCGATTGCAGCTTCAAGCCGCGGCGCCGCTCCACGATGAGGCCTTCGTCCGTGCTGGTGACCTCGAGACAGGTGGCCCCTGCTTTCTCGAGCTGGGTTCGGAGCCACTGCTCGAAGAGGTAGCTGTTGATCTCGCTCCCGCTCGGGGGGAACCCCAACTCCTGCTCCAGCAGTTGTCGCGCCGCATCCCGGCGCGGTCCGGCGTTCGCCACGCTTACCCGGGACCCGTCCCTGGTCTTTCCGGTCTTCGGGTCCGCGACGTTCCGACCCGGCTCGCGCCGCGTTGGATTTGCGCGAAGGCGGAACTGGAGCGCCTGCCCCGGCTGCAGGCGCCTCAACGCTTCGCCGACGCTCTTCTGCCGCGGCGGCGCCGCCAGGCCCCTGCTTCCGGGGAAACACCGCTCCCAGTTCGCCTGGAACGGCGCCTGAACCAGAACCCGCGGCGGATGGGACTCCGTCTCGACCCGGAAGAGCATGCGCGGCTGCGACTCTCCGGATGCTTGGAACGTCCCATCTTCCCAGGCATGGAGCAGCCGCTGGTGCACGGCGTACAGGCTTCCGGCCAGTCTGCGCGCGTCGGGATCGCGCGCGTTCAACTCCAGGAGTGATAGGTAGATCATGCGGTTGCCTCCTCCGGAAGGCTCACCGAGCCCTCGCACACATAGCGGGTGACGAACTGCCGGCGGACGAACGAAACCGGGACGTCACTCCGCGGCGTTACCACTCCGCGGGTACCGAGCTCTCCGGGCAGCAGTTCCACCACCGCTCTGCGGTTCCCCGCTTCTTTCACCAGCCGCGGTGCGACCGGATCCTTGAGCAGTGGGAGGCTCTCCAGCGCCTCCCAGAGGTCGGCAAAGCGACCCCGGGACGGGTGCCCGGGGATTACCGGCCATGCCGGCAGGCTGGGAG
The DNA here is from genome assembly GCA_964416225.1 of uncultured bacterium. Classification (GTDB taxonomy): domain Bacteria; phylum Armatimonadota; class SYMT01; order SYMT01; family SYMT01; genus CAYQDT01. Next base: position 4,687 of record CAYQDT010000194.1, on the reverse strand, counting down.
GGCAGCTCTTCCGGCCCAGGAACGGCGGCCAGGCGGGGAGTTCCAGGGCAGACTGGATCTGGTCGAGGAGCGGCTCCGGGCCGGTCAACGCCGCCAGGAAACACGCATCCGCCAGATAGTACCGCTCTGAAACCACCGTCTCCGGCTCCCGGGTGGAAGCGTTGATCTTGATCTTGCCCTCCGCCGAGAGCACGCCGCCGAAAACCGTGTGGTAGTCTCGCAGCGGGTACCCCGGACGGTCCGCGCGCACGGCGAGGCGGAGCTCCCGCCCCAGCCGCGCGATTTCCATATCCTGCCGGGCACCGTACCCGAGCACGGTCGCCAGGAAGCCGATCACGCCCGACTTCGTCGGCTCGGGGCGCGTGCGCCGCACGCTCCAGCGCGAGTCGTCTCCCCAGCTCTGGAGCGGACCCTCCAGCCGCAGGAAGAGGACCGGGATGGTAGCAGGCTCCGTCATTCGCTACCTCGCTTCCGGGATAGCCCGCAGGACCATGCGGCCGAGCGCCTCCAGGTCGGACACCGGCGTGGCGCCCTCGAACGGGAGATCGCGGGTAGTGAGCCAGAACCGCTGCGCGTGGAGCGGATACGCCTTTCCCAGGCGTGCGGCGTAGCACGCGAGCCGGGCGATGCTTGCTTCCACCAGATCCAGGGTCCGGCCGTCCCGGTCCTCGGCAGCCCGAGCGGGTTGCACGAAGGCATTGGCGTAGCTCACGGGGATCCGCTTCTCCTTCACCTCCACCAGGATGGCGTCCGGCGGGTTGTGCGCCGCGAAGCTGTTCTGCTTGCCGGTTGGGGTGGTGAGTGCGGCCGCCTCCAGGAAGGCGACGAGGGCCTGACGCGCAAGCTGCTCGTCGCCGCTCAGATTCTTGACCAGGCCGTCCCAATCCAGGGAGAAGTACTTGTAGAAGCAGGCGGAGTTGAATTCCACTTCCCCGATCATATCCGCGCCGGCATCGTCCATTGGTCCGGCGAGATCGTCCACGGCGGTGTAGTAGTCGGTTTGGCGCTCCAGCTTACCGGTACTCAGGGCATGCGCCACCTGCATGGCCGCCGTGACGTCCTGGAACGCTGCCGAGGTCGTCATCCGGCCGAACATGGCGATATCCGCGGCCTCCGGGACGGTCGAGCTGGCCAGGTCGGCTTCCTTTTCCAGATCCAGCGCGGCGAACCCCTGCGGATCCTTCCGGTAAAGCGTCGTCAGGGAGACCGCCAGACGCCGAACTTCCGCATCCGTCAGGAACATCGTCTGGCGCGTCTCTCCCTCCGCGCTCACCTTGCCGCTGCCGAGCGTGGTGGCGCGCTGGGTGATGGCGGCGACCTCATCCGAACTGAGGCCCAGCCGTTCCAACTCCGGAGTCAGCCGCTCGGCGATCTTGCGGCTGCGGTCTGCGAGCCGCCCCTGGAGCGCTTCCCGGAAAAGCGGCGAGCGCCGGATGCTCCGCTTCAAGCACTGGCTGGAGATGCGGGCGCGGAGATGTCCCCCAAACACCGCCTCCTTCGGGCTACCGGTGTCATCCCGGTTCAGGTTGGCCGGGGCGTGGTTCTGCAGCATGTGGAACTCAATCAGCATCGTTTTTCTCCTCCAGATCGGTGTTGGTCGTGTTCGAAGCCGGTGACTCTCCGCGCCAGTAGCTGTGTGCCCAGCGCTTTTGCACGCTCCTATCCGGACTGCTCCAGTCTTGCAAATCCGGGAGCAGCCGCCGCCAGTCGACGGAGACCCCCGCCTGTTCCAGACGCAGGATCAACTGGCGGAGGCGGAACGCAAGCTCGTCGCGGTCGGCGTCAAGCAGCGCGATCACCTGGCGGTCGAGAGGGTGGTTGCCTCGATCATCGACGAGGGCGCGGCTTGCGTCACGCATCCTCCGGAGGCAGGCGCCGAGATTACCTGTTGCTCGAGCCGGTGCGAATGGGAAGAGGGTGGCGACCAGAAAGTAATCCTCTTCCGCCCAGGCAGGGACGCCGGCAGCTTCGGCAAGCTGGTAGAACAGGCGCCACGTCTGGGGATCCGCCTCCGCCAGGCCGCCTCCGGCAGCCCGCCTGAGCCGCGCCAGCGATCCGCGGTCCTCCTTCCGCTTGCGCTGCACGGCGGTTTCCGGCTGTTGGGAGCCCTCCCGTCTCTGCGGCGCCAGCGCTTCCAACTTGCTGACGAAGTGGTAGATCGTCTCCCACCCCGGTCGTACATCCGGTGCGCTCAATCCGTGCCTCCTTTCGCCGGACTCAACCCGGCCTTCTTGCGGTAGCTGCCCAGAGTGCGGCCGAACAGTTCGCCCGCCTCTACCTCGCGCTTCCACGCGTCTCCATAGCTCTCCATGCTCCGCGTGGCAAGATCCATCGCTCCGCGGGCGGTCCGTTCGACCGTGTCCCACCACGACCGGCGCCAGACGGACTGCTGCTCCGCGCCTCCCGTGAGCGCGGGTTGCAGCAAGGCCCCGCGGAACTCGCCTTCCAGCGTCTGCCAGTACTGGCGGAGCGCTACGGACGCCAGCGGGTTTTGGTAGTTGAAGTCGCCGTTATCCTGCAGCAGGCGACGGAGGCCGGCACGGAGCGCGCTCTCCCCTCCATCCCGCGCGTCGGTCAGGGCGCGGCGAACCTCCTGCTGGGCGTGTCTGTCCTCGAGCAGGGCCGGCGGAAATCGAAAGCTGTCCCGGCGCCACTCGAAGATCTTGGCCTTCATGTCCGTCCGGAGCCCAAACACCTCGTGAACCACGGCTGTGTCAGGCGGGAGCGTGCCGTCCTGGAAGAGGCTGGAGATCTGGTCGAGGACGGCTGGCCGAATCGTGTCCGCAGCGTCATTCAGGAAGAGGGCGGGAAAGTCACGCCATGCATCACGGCTTTCCTGAGGCCGGACTGGAATGCGCTCCGCCGCGCCTGGCTTGGTCCCGTTCTGGCGATAGGCGGCCCAGGCGTCCTGCCACAGCGGAACCGCCTTCGCGCGGGACCAGCCCTGAGCGTAAACCATTCGTCGGACGAGCACGGCGCTGGGCCGGCCGCAGCGGGAGCAATCGCCGCCTTCGCCTGGAAAGAGGCGCACGCGCCGCGGCGGCCAGGTGAGGCTCTCCGCGAACCCGGTGGTCGACTTCTCCAGGCTTCGCGCTACGCTGGGGTCCGCCTGCTCCCAGAGCGGCCCGGGATCCCTGCTCCCGGCCAGTTCGGGCAGGTGCTCGGTGACCAGGCTGTTGAGCACCAGCGTTTGGCGAAGCGTGGATCCCTGCGGGATCAGGTACAGCGGCGGCACACCGTTAATCCCGGGCTTGATGCCGGCACCGCCCGCCGTGGCGAACGCGGCCTGTACCAGCAGGCCCTTGGAGCAGCAGGCCGGGCAGTACCGGTGCGCTGCCTCGCCGTCATGGCTGAAGTGGGCGATGTTGGTTCCGGTGGACGCCTCTGGAGCCAGATAGCCGACGCTCTTCAGCGGCTCGGACGGCTTGCCCGCCAGCGGGATGTCCCCGCTCTGGTAGAAAGGGCGCTCCTTGGAAAAGAGGCGGAGCTTTCCGGCGCAGCGCTGCCCGATCACCGTCGCCAGTCGGGTACCGAGATCCGGGTCTTGCCATTGCTCCTCCCATTCGTCGAGGTCGGCCGGGGGCAGGTACCATCGGTGCACCGCGAACAGGAAGCGCTGGATTGCACAGGTGGCCAGCGGCGACGCGTCCGTGATCCCGGCGATCTCGCCGGCACGCCGCAGGACCTCCAGCAGCGATAGCTCGGCGGGTTCGGAATCTCCGCTCGCCGGGCGTACCGGAATCCAGGGCTCCGTTAAGAGGTCGAACTCATCAATCGTGTTGGTCATTTCCCCTCCGTGCCGTGCTCCGCGGCCGGCATATCTGCATCCTCGTCACGGCGATAAACCACGCCAAGCGTTTCATCGAGACGGAGGCCGTCCATGTCTCGGCTCGCGGACCAGGCGAAGCGACGGCCGGCGTCCAGTTGGAGCAGCGCCATCCGACGTAGCGCGTTGCTTGCGGCGAAGGCAGGCGGCTGGAGCTCCGGGTGCCGCTCAAACGGCGGCAGCCCGGCCCAGCTCACCAGCCCGGCATGGCTCAGGGACACCCGCCGCTCCAGGAGCTGCTCCACCTCGTCACTGGACAGGCTGGACCTGGAGCGGGCGGCAGTCAGGAGCGGGTCGCGTTCGTCAAGGAGGACTGCCTGCAGCGTCGGCTCACCCAGCCGGGTCTGCATGTTCAGCTCGACCTCCGACTGGTCTTCGTCCAGGACCGGGTTCTGGGTCACCGCGAAGGAGCCCCGCCGGTCAGGAGCACGCAGCAAGCGCAGCCTTGCTTCCTGCTCCAGGCGATCGTCGTCCCGTCGCTTCTCGGCCGCGGCTCGCTCAAACCACTCCCGGCGCAGCATCGCAGCCCCGGCCTCTCCTTCGTCGGGAAGGTGTTCCAGCGGCGCGTAGACGGCTTCGACCAGCTGGCGAATCTCGCCGGGTATCTCAATCCGGTCTGCAGCGCTGTGGTACTTGAGCGCCAGGAGGGTCCGGAGCAGCGACAGCGGGTCGTATACCTTTTCGTAAGGCCCCCAGTCCGGCCCGCTTGACCCGATGCGGGGCAGCAGCAGGACCAACCGCGGGCTCCGGTGCGGTTCCGGCCGGCACCGCTCCGCGTGCCGGTGCAGGCGCCCGAGCCGCTGCAGCAGCAGGTCGATGGGCGCGAGCTGGCTCACCATCAGGTCGAAATCGAGGTCGAGG
>CAYQDT010000193.1:0-6774 GCA_964416225.1 uncultured bacterium | reverse complement strand
CGACGGCCACCTCGATCGGCGTGGGCGAGCCGAAGCTCATCACCTGTCCGACGATGTCCGCCGGCTCGAAGGAGAGGCGCACGTCCGGCAGCCGCTCCGCCAGCTTTCGCCGGAGCTGCTCCTTCAACGCCTCCACGGAGCCGCGCTCGTCCTTGAGCTGGACCTGGACCACCGCCTCTTCCGGGCCGCTGGTCCAGAGGTGGATGGTGTTGATGGGATAGCTGGAGGCCTGCACCCCGACGAACGCGAGGCTGCTGCGGACGTTCTCCGGACCGACCTGCGCCTTGATGGCGTCCAGCGTCCGGAGCAGGTACTCCTCGGTCTTCTCGATCCGGGTGCCCGTGGGGGCGCGCAGGCGGAGCCGGAACTGGCCCGTATCCACCGCGGGAAAAATCTCAGTCCCCAGGCGGGGCAGAAGAACCGCGACCACCAGCAGCGCCGCGGCGAGGTAACCGGCCACCAGCAGCCACCGGGCGCCCATCGCCCGCTCCAGCGCCAGAGCGTACCGCCGCTGGAACTCGTGAAACCCCCCGCCGGCTTTCGGCCCTCCCCGGCTCTCCGCGTTGCGGTGCCCGTGCCGCAGCAGCCAGGCGGAGATCACCGGCACGAAGACCGTGGAAAGCAGGTACGAGGCGGCCATTGAGAAGCCGACCGCGAGGGAGAGGGGGACGAAGAGCGCGCGCCCGGCGCCGGTCATGAAGAACGAGGGGATGAACACCGCGAGGACGCAGAGCATCGCGAGCAGGCGCGGGACGGCGGTCTCCAGGCTTGCCGCGTAGACGGCGCTGTGCAGACGCTCTCCGGCGGTGAGATGCGCGTGGATGTTCTCAATGGAGACCGCCGCCTCGTCCACCAGGATGCCGACCGCCAGCGCCAGGCCTCCGAGCGTCATCACGTTTACCGTCTGCCCGGTGAGCGAGAGTCCCAGGATCGCGGCGAGCAGCGCCAGCGGAATGTTCAATACCACCACCAGGGCGCTGCGCCAGTCCCGCAGGAAGAGCAGCACCATCAGGCCCGTGAGCAGCGCGCCCAGGATGCCTTCGAAGGTCAGCCCGCGGATGGCCCGCGTGACGTACGGGGACTGGTCGAACTGGTAGCTGATCTTGATGTCGTCCGGCACCAGTCCCTGGAAGCGCGCGAGGTTCGCGCGGACGGTGTTCACCACCTCCAGCGTGGACGCGTCCGCCCGCTTGGTAACGGGGATGTAGACGGTCCGGTGCCCGTTCACCAGCGCGTAGCCGGTGGGAATGTCCGAGCTGTCTTTCGCGTCGCCGAGGTCGCGCAGAAAGACGGGGCCCGCGCCGCCGGTGCGGATCGGGATGCTCTCGAGCTGCTTCACGTCCGGGACCACCGCGTTGGTGGGCACCATCGGCATTCGATCGCCGATGCGGATCACCCCGGACGGGCTGATCGTGTTGTTGGCGGCGATGGCCTTGACCACCTCGTCCGGCGACATGTTGTAGGCGCGGAGCTTCTCGGGATCCACCCGCACCACCACGGTCCGCTGCTGGCCACCGAAGGGCGGCGGAGCGGAAACGCCGGGAAGACGGGCGAACTCCGGCCGCACGCGGTTCAACGCGAGGTCCTGCATCTCGCCCAGGCTGCGCGTGTCGCTGGAGAAGACCAGGTCCCCCACCGGGACGCTGCCGGAGTCGAAGCGCATCACGAAGGGCGGAACGGTTCCCGGCGGCATGAAGGCGCGCGCCCGGTTGACGTAGGAGATCGTCTCCGCCATCACCTGGGCCATGTTGGTGCCGGGATGGAAGAAGAGCTTCACCAGAGCGATGCCCTGGATCGACTTCGACTCCACGTGCTCGATCCCGGTTTCGTAGAGGAAGTGGTACTCGTAGTAGTAGGTGACGAATCCCTCCATCTGACCCGGATCCAGGCCGCCGTACGGCTGCGCGACGTAGATGATCGGGGTCCCCAGATCCGGCAGGATATCCACGCGCATCCGCTGGAGCGCGAGCAGCGCGCCCAGCACCAGCGAGACCACCGCCACCAGGACGGAGATGGGACGGCGCATTGCCGCGGAGACGAGGTTCATCGGTGCCGTCCTCCCGCTCCGGGAGCCGTCCGGCTCCGGGCGCCGTGCGCGGTCCGTCCGGAGAGCCGGGCCGGTCTCCGGTCAAGGGGGGTATCCAGGAGCTCCGCTGCCGGGAGCAGCGGCTCGCCGCTTCGAGACGGGGCGGAGCGGCCGAGCGGAGCGGGCGCCAAGGTGCCGGGCGGAGGCGCGTCCGGGAGGGTTGACGGCATCACTTGCCGGCCCCTCGGGTGGCGGGCTCCAGCTTCGCCGGCTCCGCCTTCACCGCCGCGCCGTCCACCAGGTTGTCGCGGCCGACCACCACCACCGCGTCTCCCGGCCGGAGCCCGCCCGTGATCTCGGCGCTCTTCCCGTCGTCCACCCCGACCGTTACGGCCACCTTGCGCGCTTTCCCGTCCTCGACGCGATAGACGAAGTGGTCCTCTTTGCCCATCACCGCCTCGCTGGGGATGGTGATGGCGCCGTGGTGGGTCTCCAGCGTCAGGAGGACGCGGCAATACATGCCGGGCCGCAGCTTCCCGCCGGCGTTCACGAGATCCACCTCCGTGAGCATGGTGCGGGACTTCGCGTCCACCGTGGAGGCGAAGCGGGTCACCGTGCCCGGGAAGGTCTGCTTCGGGTAGGCGTCCGCGGTCACCACCGCCGCCTTGCCCCGGCTGATGAACGGGATGTCCGTCTCCGGCACCGGGATCATGACGCGGAGCGTATTGTCCCGGACCACCTTCACGATCCCGCGCGCCGACGCCTGGTTCGCGGCCGCGTTCTGCACAAACGCGCCGGGATCCGCGAGACGCTCCGAGACCACGCCGTCAAAGGGCGCCACGATGCGGGTATAGCCGGCGAGATCCGCGGCCGCTTCCATCGCGCTGTGGCTGCCTTGCCCCTGCTGGCGCGCCGCGGCAATCTCCGCCTCCGCGACGCGGAGCTGCGCGCCCACGGCCCGGTGCTGGGCCTCCGTCACGGCAACCTGCCGCTGGGCGGACTCGCGCTGGGCCTGCGCCACCTTGACCTGCTGGCGGGCCGCTTCGATGTCCTGCTGTGAGGCCTGCAGGCTGCCGGCCGCGGCCCGGACATGGCTGCGGGCGGCCTCCACCTTGCGCGTACCGGCGGCCGCGGCGCGCCGCGCTCCTTCGAGCTGCTGCTCCACCGCGGCGGCATCCTGCTTCGCCGCCTCCACCCGGCTGCGGGCCGTCTCCACCTCGCTCCGGCTGCTCTCCATCCGGGCGCGTGCCTCGTCCACCAGCTGCGCGGCGATCAGGCCGCGGTCCTGGTCCTGGACCGCCTTGAGCCGGCTGTAGGTGGTCTGCTGCAGGCGCGCGTCGGCCTCCGCCTTTTGCTGCGCGGACTGCGCGGCATGCATCGCCGCCTGGGCCGCCTTCACCTGCTGCTGCCAGCGGCCGATCTCCGCCTGCGCCTGGGCCTGCTGCTCCTCGGCCTGCCGAACATTCGCCTCGGCTTCCTGGACGTCGGCCTGCAGCCGGGGCACCTGCGCCTCCGCCCGCGCCTGCTCCGCCCGCGCGCGATCGATGACCGCCTCCGCCTGGCGCGCGTCGGCGCGGGCCCGCTCCACGGCCGCGGCCGCCTGGCTCACGTCCGCGGCGGCGCGCCCTTTCGCCGCAAGGACGCCCTGCGTGTTTGCCAGGGATTGCTCGTAGGCGGAGCGCGCCTGGTCCCGCTGGTGCAGCAGCTCGGGGCTCTCGATCACCGCCAGCACCTGACCGGCGCGGACCCGGTCCCCCTTGTCCACGTAGAGGTGCTTGAGGTAGCCGGCCGCCTTGGCGTACAGCACCGCCTCATCACCGCCCTGAATGGTGGCCGGCTGGGCGATCGTTCGGGGCACGTCCGCCGGAGTCGCCTTCACGACCCCCACCGAGCGGACCGGAACGGCCGGGGCCGCGGAGACGGCCGGCGTGTTCCCGCGGCTGCAGCCGCCGACGAGCGGCAGGGTCGCGACGGCCAGCGAGAGGCCTCCGAACCGGAGAAAGGGGCGGAGCGGGGATGGGAGCATGGCAGCGGGTTCGAGGTCGGAGCGGCTTCAACGCTCGATGGGAGCGTCGGGCCGCGTGGAATAATCGGCAAAGGAGCCGTAGTAAATCTGGACGTGAGGATAGCCCAGCAGCTTCAAGACAAAGAGGCTGTGCGACGCACGGCCGCCGGAGGCGCAGTAGACCACGATCCGGCGATCCGGCGTCACCCCTTTCGACGTATAGAGCCGGCGGAGGTCCCGGGCGGACCTGAACTCCAGGTTGGGCCCGGTCACGTTCTCCTGCCAGTCGATGTTCACGGCCCCGGGCACGCGACCCGCCGCTGCCGCGCCGGGCGACACGCGGCGGCCCTGAAACTCGGCGGCCGACCGGGCATCCAGCACGATCACGTCCGGCTTTCTGGCCAGGAGAGCCGGCGAAGGGCAGCTCATCGCGGGGCTCTCCCGGGGCACGAAGGCCGCCTTCTCGGGAACAGCCGGCTCAGTACTGATCGGCCGCTTCTCGGCGGTCCACTTCGTCCACCCGCCGTTGAGCACGCTCACCCGCGGGTCGCCGTAGGCGCTGAGCACATACCAGAGGCGGGTCGCCAGCTTGCCACCCTGGTCATCGTACGCGATCACGCGCGTCCCGCTGCCGATTCCCGCCCGTCCCAGCATCGCCACCAGCGCCTCCGGGCGCGGGAGGTAGGTCAGCCGGTCTTCCGGGTTGCGGAGCGGGCCCTCCTCGAACGAAACGGCACCGGGAATATGACCGGCCGAATAGGCGGACGCGGGCCGCATGTCCACCACGCGCACGCCGCGGTCGGCTCCGTGGGCCGCCACCCACCCGGTTGACACCAGCAGCTCCGGGTGGGCATACGCGCCGGAACCCGTTTTCTCAGCCGCAGTCACGGCGAGACCGGGCGCCGCCAGCGCCAGCAGCGCGGCCAGCCAGACCCGGACAATGAGCGTGCTCATTCGAGGTTCTCCTTTGCCGCCGGGGTAGCCGGGGCCGAGGGAGCCGGAGCGTCGGCCGCCACCTCCCCCACCAGCTCGCGAATCTTCGGCCGCAGCCTGGCCAGCGCCTCCCGGCCCGCGCCCGTGATGCGGTAATACTTGCGAACCTTCCCGTTCACGGTCTCGGGCTCGCACCAGAGATACCCCGCGCGCTCCAGCTCATGAAAGATGGGGTAGAGCGTACCCGGTCCGATCTCATACCCGTGACGTGCCAGCTCCTCGATCATCTCGAGGCCGTAGACGGGCCCCGCGGCGGCGTGATGCAGCAGGTGGACCCGGACAAAGGCCAGGAAGATGTCGCGGAAGATATCGGCCATCAATATCGGACTTCGATACCGGTTCCCCGAGGACCTCCGCGCACGTAGATTTTCCGCGCGTCGGGAGCTCCCGCCCGCGCCGATCCATCCCCGGCCGGTGTACCGCGCGGGGGGAGATCCGTGATCGATACGAAGCACCGCCCGGAGCAGGAGGAAGCCCCGATCGCCGCTCTTACGAGGTCAGCGTCCAGTCCAGCACCACGCCCAGGAAGCGCTCCTTGTCCGCCAGCAGACCATGGTACATCTCCGGCAGCGCCGCGGGCGGGACGCGATGCGTGAGGAGATCCTCCACCGGCATCCGGCCGCCGGCGACCCACTCCACCACGGCCGGGACCATCCGCTCGTTCGTCCACGGAAAGCGCTCCCGGACCACGGGACCCACGCCGCTGTCATGCGCTCCGATCACGCGGAGGCTCCGGCGGTGGAGGTCCGTGTAGAAATCCACGTCCGGCGCCGTCCCCCGCGGGCTGCCCAGAACGACCACCTTCCCGCCGTCCGCGGCGAGAGACATGGCGCCGGGCAGCGCGGCGGCCCAGCCGGTCGCATCGATGACGATGTCCGCGCCCTTCGGGAGGTGCTCGCGCACGAGGGCGGCGGGAGAGCCCGCGCCGGGGTCCACGGCCGCCGCCGCGCCTCCCCGCAGGGCGGCCTCCCGGCGCAGGCGCACCGGGTCCACGCCCACGATCGGCCAGGCGCCCGCCGCCTGGAAGAGGCGCAGCGTGACCTGCCCGATGATCCCGAGCCCCACCACCGCGACGCTCTGGGCCAGGGTCACCTCCGCCTGGCACAGAGCCGTCACCGCGGTCTTCGCCATCCGGGCGAGCACCAGCCGGTGCGCGGGACCAGCCTCCGGCAGCTTCCACATCCGGCCGCCCGGGTCCCGGCTCACGTCCAGCACCGCATGACTGGCGTGCCCCGTGGAGGTGAGCAGCCGCTCTCCGGGGCGGTAATCGCTCACGCCCGCGCCGACCGCCTCCACGCGGACCACCGCCATGTAGCCCATCGGCTGGGGGTATTTCGGCCAGGAGACATCCGGATTCGTCAGTCCCTGATGGATCCCGGTGAAGATCGCCAGCTCCGTGCCCGCACTCACCAGGCTCGCCTCGGTCCGCACCCGGATCTCGTCCGGCCCCGGCTCCGCCACCTCAAACGCTTCCCACGCCGTCTGCTCCCGACCCGGCACCACCCATCGATAAGCTTGCATCGCACGCGCCTCCGGAAGGTACTGCACCATCCGGAGATCGACTTCCTACCCGAGCGCCGACTTCGCACCCCGGCGGCCCGGCGAGCCCTGGGCCTTGCGGCGGGATGAATCGCCGCGGCCCCCGCCCACCGAGGCGCCGGCCGACGCCGGTATCGCGGGCGCCGGAGGGCGGCCCCGCTACCGGGAGGCCCGCTCCCTACCGGGCCCGCACGCGGGCCGGGAGTGGGGT
>CAYQDT010000192.1:5941-6785 GCA_964416225.1 uncultured bacterium | reverse complement strand
CCCCCCTGGGTGGAGAGCTGGACCGCCGCGCGGGACCGGCGCGCCGCCCGGAGCAGCGAGGGGGACCGCGGTGAGAAGCGGGTCGATCCGGAGGCGCAGGCGAAGCGCGCCGCGGAGCGCCTGGCCCGGGTCCGCTCCGGTACGGCGGAGCTGGAGCTCTGGCTGAGCGACCTGCTCCGTCGCGGCCTAGCGGCGGTCCAGGGCGAGCCGCTCCGCTTCTGGGATGACATCGCCGCGCGGATGGTCGACGCCCAGGCGCCGGGCCTCGCCCGGATGCTGCGGGAGATGGCCGGGATCCCCACCACGGGCGAAGGATGGCCGGAGCGCCTGCTGGGGCGCCTCGGCCGGCTCCACCTCCTGCTGGAGAGCTTCCAGCGACTGGATTCCCTGCCCGCGGACGTGCAGGCGGACATCCGCGGGAGCATCGGCTGGACCCTCAAGGCAGAGGAGGTGAGTGCCGGGCCCGGAGTCCGCGACTTCTGGGGCGTGGTGGGGCAGCGCCTGGACGAGGAGCACGGGCTGATGGTCCGCCGGACCTGGCTGGCGGGCCGGGAGACGGGCCGGATGGGGCTCCTGCTTCAGTTCGCCGCTTTCGGGCAGCCGCTGGAGCCCGCGCCGAGACCAGGCGCCCTGCTGGACGCGGAGCTGGCGTTCTGGCCGGGCAGCTACCCGCTCCGGGCGCTGGTGAAGCAGCCGTTCGGCGAGGCCGGCCGCGTGACGGAGCTCCCCGGGCTGCCGTCCGCCGCGGCGCTGCTGGACCGGTACGCGGCGGCCCTGGCCCGGAATCCCTGGCTGACGGCCCTGCCCGCGGTGCTGGACGGGGTGGCGCCACGGCTGGAGAAGG
>CAYQDT010000192.1:0-5931 GCA_964416225.1 uncultured bacterium | reverse complement strand
CTGGTCGGTCCGGGACCGAGAGGGGCGCCAGCTCCCCCTGCCGCCGGCGTGGGACGGCTGGGTCCTCCTCGCGGTGAGCGGCGGGCACCCGGTCACGCTCTGCGGGGAGTGGAGTGGAGAGCTGTTTCAGCCGTTCAGCGTGGTGGCGGACGGGATCTTCACGGATCTGGGAGGGCGCCCATGACGGTCTGGGAAGAGCTGGTCCGCTCCGCGCTGATGGGGACCGACCGCCGCCCGCCCACCCTGCCGCCGCTGGACGGTCTCCGCGGCGAGCTGCTCCACTCGCTGGAGAGCCGGGAGCCGGAGCGGGCACTGCTGGGCAGCGCAGCTATGCTGACGCTCTGGCAGCGCGCGGGAGCGGTGCTCCCGCCGGCGGCAGCCGGGGCTGCCGAGGTGGCAGGTCCGGAAGAGCGGCCTCGCTGCGGTACGGGGGCCGGCGCCCACCTGGAGCGCATGCTCCGCGGCGAGTACCGGAGCGCGCTCCCGGAGTGGCTCGCGCTGGCGGCCGAGGTCGGGGTCCGCGCGCCCGAAGCGCTGCTGCCCGCGCTTCTGGAGCTGGGCCGCGGCCAGCCGGATCTCCGGCCGCGGCTCCTTCCGGTCCTGGGTGCCCGCGGGGCGTGGCTGGCGGCGCGGAATCCGCTCTGGTCTTACGCCGCGCCTCCGGAAGGGCCGGGAGCTCCCGCCGCGGAGGGCTGGGAGACGGGTCCGCACGAGGTGCGGGTCGCGTATCTCCGTCGCCTCCGGGAACACGACCCCGCCGCCGGCCGCGCTCTTCTGGAAGCGGCCTGGAGCACGGAGGCCGCGGACCGGCGAGCGGAGCTGCTCCAGGTCCTGGACTGCGGCCTCTCGCCGGCGGACGAGCCGTTCCTCGAACAGGCGCTGGATGACCGCGGCCGGGAGGTGCGGGCGGGCGCGGCGAACCTGCTGGCACGGCTGCCGGGATCGGCGCTCGTCCGGCGGATGGCGGAGCGGCTTCACCATCGGATCACGCTCCGCCGGGTGCTGCTGGACCAGCGTCTGGAGGTCACGCTCCCCGAGACCCTCGACGCCGCCGCGCTCCGGGACGGAGTCGAGCCGAAGGCGCCGGTGCAGAGCACGCGCTGGGGAGATCGGGCCTGGTGCCTCGCCCAGATGCTGGGCGCCGTGCCGCCGCACACCTGGACCGGGCGCTTCGGTCTGGCGCCCGCGGAGCTGGTGCGGCTGGCGCGGAAGGGGGAGTGGGCGGAGACGCTGCTGGAAGGGTGGTCCCGGGCGGCGCACCGAGCGGGAGATCGGGAGTGGGCCGAGGCCCTCCTCCTGGACAGTGCCCGAGAGGGGAGTGCGCCGCCCGCGGAGCTGGTCGGCGTGTTGTCCCCGGACCGGCTGATCGCCGTTCTCGGCGCGCTCTCCCGCGGCGAGGGCGGAGCGGCGGCGGTCCTCCGGACGGCGCGCCTCTATTCCGGACCGTGGACGGACGCGCTCTCGCGGCGGGTTCTGGAAGCGCTCAAGAGCCGCCTGGGCAGCGCCACCCGGGATGACGCGCTGCGGGCGTTCCTCGAGCGGCTGGGATACACGCTGACGCCGCTCTCCCTCCGGGAGACGGACGAGGGCTGGCCGGTCGACGCATCCGGGTGGCGCGCCTGGGAAGAGAGCGTGATCCGGCTTCAATGCACGCTCGCGTTCCGCCGGGAGTTGCGCGCCGCACTCGTGCGGGAAGAGGTTTAATCCAAGGCCGCTCGGCCCGTTCCCGCGCATCCGTCAGACACGCCCGGCCGGGCAGAAAGAGAAAACGGGGAGGCCGGGACGGGCGTCCCAACCTCCCCTATTCTTCTCCGGTGCAGATAGAGGGTTATCTGCCCGAAGCCTCGCGGCCATCGGTGCCGAAGTAATCCAGCACGCCTCGGGTGAGGGACTCCGCCAGGCGACCGTGGAAAGTTCGATCGGTGAGCAGGCGCTCATCCTCCACGGAGTTGATGAAGGCGATCTCCAGCAGCACGCTCGGCATCTGCGTGTTGCGGCAAACAAAGAGACGACGGTGATTCCGCACGCCGCCATCGTGTCCCTGCACGGCCTGGACCACCCGCCGGTGGAGCAGGTGCGCCAGGCGCTGACTCTGCGGCGTGTAGTAGTAGGCCTCGCTGCCCCGCGCCGTGTTCGGGCGCGGCATGGAGTTGCAGTGGATGGCGATGAATAGCTCCGCACCACTGTTGTTCGCGATGCGGCAGCGATCCTCCAGGCTGACATAATCATCCGAGGAGCGCGTCAGGATCACGGTGGCCCCGCGGGCCTCCAGGGACCGCTTGAACTGGAGGATCATCTCCAGGCAGAGATCCTTTTCATACGAGGCCGCGCCGTGCGCGCCCTGATCGTGGCCGCCGTGGCCCGCGTCCAGCACGATCGTGTGGCCGGCCAGGGACCGCGCCGGGACTCCGGGCAGGTAGGAGGGCGGCTCCACGCCGTTTCCGGGCTCTTCGCCCGGGTTGACGGGCAGCTGGTCCGGGCTGAGCCCCGGGTCGAGCGGCGTCAGGGCCACGCCGCCCCGCGACCCCTTCCGCCGTGGATCGCCGGCCCGCTGGGCGAGGATGTCCCGCAGCATGGCCTCCGCGTCCGGCGCCATCGCCATCCTCGTGGCCTCGACGCCGTGCCCCACGACGGCGGTTACCTGGTCCTTGGCCACGTCCACGCGGGTGACGCGCGTCTCCACCGAAGGCACTTCGAGCACCAGCCGGGGAGTTCGTCCTTCGAAGTAGCCGTTCCGGATCGCCCGCACCTCGCCGGATGCGGCGGGCAGCGAGACATTGTCCGCCCAGCGCGCGCCGGGGAAGTCCAGCACCACCCGAGCGGGGGCGACCCTCACCGTGTTCCACTTCGGCCGGATTGGGGCGCTCGACTGGACGGAGAGGATCATCCGCCCGCCGCGCTCTTCCAGCCGGACGCCCGTGAGCAGCACCGGGCCGGCCGCCTGGGCCGTTCGCGGCCGCTTGCCGGCGTCCGGAACCACGGAGACCAGGTTCTCGCCCTTCTGCCACTGAACGTTCAGCCCGGCCAGTGCCGAGAGCTGCCGCACCGGCACAAAGACGTTTCCGCCCATCACCAGCACGCACGGGTGCTCGCCCGTCTCCGGCACGTCCTGCCGGCTTCGCGCCACGGGCCAGCGCGCAATCTCGCGGCCGCGCGCGTAGACGGCGAACTCCTCGCCGATCCGCTGGAAGGTGATGCCCACCCGGCGCAGCTCCGGAATGACCGGCGCGTACAGCTCCGGCTCCTCCACGTGCCCATAGGTCATGTAGAAGCGCGCCGGGCCCCCCGCAATCGAGAGCCGGGTGCCGCTGGCGCCCACATCGGCGCGGGCGGAGCTGCCGGGGAGGGCGGCGAGAAGAACCAATCCGGATAAAAGGGCTGCACTCAGGGCTCGGTGCATTTGCGTCTACTCCTCTTGCGACAAAACCGCCAGTCGGCAAAGCGAGTCGGGCGAACAGGTTGGTCTCAGGAGCGGCGCCCGTAAGAAAGAAGAGGGACGGACCTGGGCCGCGAGATACCGTGATTCTCGGCACCCGGAGCGCCTCTCTCCATCATGGAAAAGGGCTCGGCGGCACCGAGTAGGAGAAGCCCGGCTCCTCCCTCCCGTCTGCACAGCCGCCCGTTCGCTTCCTAGCGCGGAACTCCTGCACTCACGGCCGCGAGTGACACGGTTTGGCACGGATCACCGCACGCGCCGGTACGGGCACGGTGCAGTGGCGCGCTGCCGGCCGCGGGGGCAGCGAGGGGCGTGGGGACCGGAGGCGCAGGGCGAGGTGGTGGGGGCGGTACCGTGGGGGTGGAGGCAGGCGGGACTTCCGGCAGGACCGGGCGCCCGGTCATAGCTGGAGTCCCGGAGTTGGAGGCCCGGACCCGGAAACCCGGCGCCGGGATCGCCGGGCGCCGGGTTTCCCCGCTACAGGGAGGCGGAGTAGCACAACTGGCCGCGGACCCAGGTCTCCTGGGGGTGGAACTCTTGGTCGAGGATGGTCACGTCGGCATCCTTCCCCGCCTCGAGCGAGCCCTTCCGCTCGGCGCAGCCGGCAACCCGCGCGGGTACCAGGCTGCACATGCGGACGGCTTCCACCAGGGACGCGCCGCCGAACTCCATGGCATTGCGGACCGCCCGGTTCATCGTGAGCACGCTTCCGGCAATCGTGCCGTTTTCCAGCGTGCAGAGACTCCCTTCCACCCGCACGCGGTGGGGGCCGAGGGTATGCACGCCTTCCCCGAGCCCGGTGGCGGAGAAGGCGTCCGTGATCAGCGCCACGCGGTCCGCACCCTTGGTGTGGATGGCCAGGCGCACGATGTGTGGGTTGAGATGGACGCCGTCCGGAATGACCTCCGCGAGGACCGTCGGCTCGTTCAGGCACGCCGTGATGAGGCCGGGCTCGCGGTGGTGGATCGGCGGCATGGCATTGAAGAGGTGCGTGGCGTGGGTCGCCCCCGCGGCGATCCCCGCGAGCGCCT
This sequence comes from uncultured bacterium, assembly GCA_964416225.1. Lineage (GTDB taxonomy): Bacteria > Armatimonadota > SYMT01 > SYMT01 > SYMT01 > CAYQDT01. The sequence goes on along the minus strand of CAYQDT010000192.1, from coordinate 1,464 downwards.
CCTCGTAGGTGGCGTCGCTGTGACCCATGGAAGCGATGATGCCGCGCGCCACCAGCATCCGGATGAGGTCCAGCGCCCCGGGGAGCTCCGGCGCCAGGGTGACGACCCGGATCTGCCCCTCACCGGCCGCCAGCAGCTCGCGCACCTCGCCGAAATCGGGGTCCCGGACGCCCTCCGCGGGCTGCGCGCCCTTCCGCTTCATGTTGATGTAGGGACCTTCGACGTGGATCCCGGCGATCTCCGCTCCCCGCAGCGGCTCCTGCGCCGCCTCCACACACCAGCGGATCGCCTCGAGCAGCTCCCCGTGCCGCGCCGCGATGGTGGAGGGAAGCCAGGCGGTGGTGCCGTACTGGGGGAAGCGCGCGCTGATCCGGCGGATTCCCTCCGCGCCGTGCAGCATGACATCGCAGCCGTGAGTGCCGTGCACGTGCGTGTCGATGAGGCCCGGCAGCACGTACTGACCGGAGGCGTCCACATGGCGGCAGCCCGGGGGCACGGCGCGCCCCTCACGGGGCCCGACGTAGGCAATGCGCTCGTCGTCAAGCAGGACGAGCGCATCCGGTATGGTTCGATCGGGCAGCACGGCGGTGCCGTGCGCGATGGCGGTATAGGTTGGATGGGACATGGACACCGAATGGTTAGCGGGCCGGAGGCCGAGAACCTCCCCGATATCCCGGGACGGAGCCCGAGAATCCGATTCTGCCCGGACCGAGCATCCCGCGCTGACGCCGTTATCAAACATCCGCAATTCGGGAAGGAACAGTCCCGAAGGGAGGCGCAACTTGCGGATATCGTTCCAGAGCGGCCGGCGCGGCGAGGAAGTATGCCCTACTCCAGCGAGCCCGAATTCGGTAAAGTCGAGACCACGCGCGTTGAAGGCGCGCCCCAGATTCGCCTCTCCGGCGAATGTGACGTCTACACCGCTCCCCTGGTGCAGGCGGAGGTGCGCCAGCTCCTGGATCGCGGCGAGATCCGCATCATCTTCGACTTGGAGCGCGCCACCTTCCTGGACAGCTCGATTTTGCGGATCTTTCTGGGCGCGCGCCGCGAGGCCAATCCGCTCGGCGGGAGGGTGGTGCTCCTCTGCCGCCCCGGCTTCGTCCGGCGACTCCTCTCCCTGCTGGAGATCGACCGGATCCTCACGGTCTGCACGCCGGAAGAGTGGCGGGAGCAGGTCGCGGCGGTCAACTGACGGCGGGCGCCGCGCGGAAGGTGGAGGAGGCGCCCGCCGGCCGCTTGGTGGGCCCGCTGCGGCAACCTCCGCCTCCGTTACGCGTGGGCCACGCGGCCGGAGCGCGCGTCGCGCAGCCACATGAGAAGCCCGTAGACCAGCGAGGCGAGCAGCAGCACGCCCACCACTGCCTGAACGGCGAACGGCAGCAGCGGCCAGAGCCGTCCGACGAGCAGGTCGACCGCGGCGGACATCAGCGCGGCGCAGGGAATCGTCAGCACCCACGCCCAGAT
>CAYQDT010000191.1:0-6796 GCA_964416225.1 uncultured bacterium | reverse complement strand
GCCGCGGACGAGATCGACGGCGAAGTTCCAGCGAGCCAGCAAGCTGGGCGTCCATGCTTCCATGCGCTCGGGGTAGCCGTCCGGCATCGTCCACTGGTACGGAAGCTGTCCCATCCGCTCCAGGTACGGGAGCACTCCCGCCCCCGTGGTGTCCGCGTTGAGCGCCCGCAGCGCCGACACCGCGAAGTCAAACGGCCGCTTGAACTTTCGCCCGCGCGAGCGCTTGAACTCCGCACTATGGAAGAGCTCGGAGAGGACCGGCCGGATCTCTCCGTGCGTCCGCCGAAAAACCGCCGCCAGCCGCTCCACGAGGGGTGCGGGCGGCCGATCCGCCACGAACCGCCGGCACAGCTTCCAGGCAATGAAGTGCGCGGTCCCCGGGTGCCGGCACACGAGGTCGAGCACCGCTTCCCCATCCGCGAGCCCGCCGCCCGGTGGAATCGCCACGCCCAGCACCCGCTTTGCTCCGTCATCGTGGCTTTCCGCGCGGAACTGAAAGTCGCCCGGCCACGTGGTGAAGCCCTTCTTATCGCTCCAGCCGGTGAAGCAGCGGGCGACTTCCTGGATGTCATGCAGCGTGTAGCCGCCGTTCACTCCCAGGGTGTGGAGCTCCAGCAGCTCGCGGGCGTAGTTCTCGTTCGGACCGGCGCCCCGCGTTGGGTCGCGACGCCGGTTCTTATCATTGTCCAGGTAGAAGAGCATGGCCGGGCTGTGCGCGGAAGCGCTGACGAGATCCCGGAACCGGCCCATGGCGTGCTTGCGGATGAGGCGGTCGTCCACGGTCTTCAGCCAGGAGCACTCCCCCTTGAGCTGGCTGACGTTGAAGTGGTCGGTCCAGAATTCCACCATCACCTGCTCCAGTTGACGGCTGCTGTAGACGGCGCGCAGCACCGCTGCCTGCTGGAGCTCCACCGCCGCCGGTCCCTTGCCGACTTCGGGGTAGCTGGCGGTTTCCCAGTCCGCGGCGTCCGCCGCGTCCATGTCGAGGGTATCCATCGGGAGCAAGCGCATCCAGGCGGCCGCTTGCTCCGGGATTCGCTCGGGCGCGAGCTGCTCCTCCACGTAGCCGTCCGCCCCGATTTGCGCCACCCGGAGCACATCTCCGGGACGGGGCCCATATCCGAGTCGGTTCAGGAGGTGCCGGGCCGCCGCGGACTTCTCCCCGGCCGGATCGAGTGCATGCGGCGCCGGGGGCGCGGAGAGGCGCTGGCAGACGGCGGTGCACCCGCTGAGCGCCAGACCGCCCGCCGCGGTCGCCCCCAGCCCCAGGAACTCACTGCGCGTGGTTCGCATGTCATCGCTCCCGCCACCGCACGGATCGGGTGGCCCGCTCCGGACGTTAACAGGTGGACTGATGGATCACCGGCGCGCCCCCCGCGGCGGCGCCCGCCTCGGCGGGCCGGCCCGCCGGCTGCGGCTCGGTGGACGCCGGGTGGGCAGGAGTCCCCACCGGAGAAGCTCCGCGGGTGAGGATGCCGGCAGTCCCGGCACCGATGGCAATGAGCCCCACTACCGGAGTGAAGACAAACCAGCCGACCACCGGTACCAGTGCTCCCAGCACCGTGCAGGTCGCCCCGCCGACCAGCGCGAGGAGCGGAGAGTCCCGGACCAGCAGCGCACGCATGCGCTGCGCCAAAATGGAAGCAACCGCTGCGTTGCCAATCATGCTGCCTGCAAGCACCGGTCCGATGAGGATCCAGCCCAGGAGCTGCACGCCGCCATGCCGGCCGCCGCCGATGCACGCGGCCGCGATGACGAGCGTGATGGCCCAGAGAGCGAGACCGAGAAAGAAATGGCGCAGTGGGCTGTCTTCGATCCGCTCGCGGGCCCGCGAGACGGGCCGCGGGAGCATCAGCGTTACCCAGATGAGCGCTCCCGAAAGAGTTACGATGTAGCCCACCAGGAACCAGACGACCATCAGTACGTTTGCCATATCCGCTCCTCCCGGCAGCACCGCAGTTCCGGATTGATTTTCCCCGGCAGCGGCCGGCGGAGCACTGTGCTATGGCGCAAGGTTGACCGGCCAAGACCACCTCGTTACCTCCGGTCGTACGTGCAAGAGGCCCTTCCCGGCGGGAAGGGCCTCTTGCACGTACTCAGAGAAGTGGTTGATGCAGGCGGTAGCTAGTTCCGGACGATGCTCGGCATCGGTGCATCATAGGCTTCGCAGATCGTGCTGATCTCCGTGAGCATCCGCTCCTCGATGGCGGCCAACTCCCGTTCCAATTGATGCGGAGTGAGGTGGTCTGCCGACTCCTTCAGGTTTGAAGCGGCCAGATGGCCGCTGCGAAACACCTCGATGATCTGGCGCAAAGCCTCGCGCGCCTGCGTGGGTTCCGTTTCCGGAAGCGGATCGGTCACAGATTGGGATTCCATCACTGCGTTCCTGACGGAGACGCATCACCGGACGCGACGCTGCTCCACTATTGATCCACGAACGGCCACTCGACGCCGTCGCCGCTGGCTGCGGTCACCTTCCGTTTGATCCGCATCAAGGCGTTGTCCACGGATTTGGTCTTGCAGCGCAGCTCCCGGGCAATCTCCCGGTAGGACTTACCCAACTGGTCGCCGGCCAGCACCTGCCACTCAAACTCGCTGAGCATCTGGTGGAGGAGGGAGCGAAGCCGACGGCTGTCCTCGGTGCGGAGCATCACCTCTTCCGGATCCGCCGTATCATCCGTTTGCAGGACGTCCGACATGTTCCATTCCGACGCATCATCGTCCGCCGGCACCTCCAGGGAGAGCGAGGTGTTCAGCGGCACCTGCTTCTGGCGGGTAGCGGCCTTGATGGCCGTAATGATATGGCGATGAATGCAGACTTTTGCGAACGCCGGGAAAGACGTGGCTTTGTCGTGCCGGTAGTCCACGATGGCCTGCCACAGACCAATCATGCCCACCTGGAGCAGATCTTCCCGCTCCGCTCCCACGAGAAAGTACGACTTCACCTTGCTGCGCACCAGGTTGCGGTACTTGTACAGGATATGCTCCGCTGCATCCTGACGACCGCGTTGGGCGAGCTGGACGACTTCGAAGTCCGGCAGGCGCTCGTAGCGCGCATGGTGTACCGCGCCGGAATCGGTGCTTAGATCGAATAGTTCCCTCATCCCTGCCTCGGAAGGTCTCCAAAAGGGACTGCGCGCCACGCTTAGCGCACGCTCACCGTGGAACATATCGCCTCCGACCTCCGTGGGACTGGGTGGAGTGTTCTTGCTCTCCGCGCCGGCTGCGAACCACCGAGGGATCGCGAAACTGGAAGTTGCCGAAACCGGGGCGCGCGGAGGTTATCTTTGCAACCCATTCTACGGCAGACGACGGCTATCCTGCCAAAAAGCCGTGAAGAAAAACCGCAACGTCTTTCGTGGAATGGGATATCAGAACGGCTTCTCGGGGAAAATGCCGAACTGACAATTTCCTATATACCCGCCTTGCCGGTGATTTAAACCTTATTTTCGCAGGAAACGAATTCCACCGGCATTCGGCTGCCGGACGGGAAAACGCCGGCGCAGCCGCACAGCCGCAGACGGGGCTACCGGCGGCCCCGCGCGTCGCCCCTCCGGACGGCGGTTCAATCGTTGCTCTTGGGCGGCCGGAATGCGGTCAACTGGGCGGCGACCACGCAGGCGAGGACGAGGAGAAACGAGAGCGCCGCCTGCTCGAAGGTGAAGTTGTCGTAATACCCCGTATGCTTCATCACGGACTGGAGTACGGGAATCCCAACCAGCAGGAGGAAGATACCGAGAGCCAGACCGATGAGCGTTCGCACAGTGGGTCTCTATCTCCACGGGCGTCCGGAGCCGTACGACGGCGTCAGACGTCGCCGCCGCGCACCTTGCGCTTGCTCGCCTGGGAGGCGGCATCCAGCAGGCTATATACGTAGACGATGAGGCCGAGCAGCCCGAGCATGGTGAGCATCGGATTCGGCGGCGCCTCGCCCCGGCGGAGCGTGCCGGACATCCCGAGGAAGAACTTGAGCAGGTCCAGGCTGCCCAGCAGGATTCCGAGCAGTCCCACCGCGAGCATGATTCCGCCCTTCACATATTGCCCGAGCATGAGCTGGCCGGCGCCCGGGCAGAGCAGTGAGAGGAGAATCGCGATGGTGACGCCGCGGGTGCGCTCGGCGGTTTTTCGCGGCGAGGAGAGGAACAACTCGGCTTCCGTGCGTGTGCGGCGCTCAGCATCCTGCTGCAGCACGGCGCGCGCGACTTTTTCCTCCAGAACCGCCCGGGACGGCTGCAGGACGAGTGCGCGGCGGTAGAGCTCAAGCGCTTCGTCCAGGCTCCCCTTCTCCAGGAGGAGGTCCCCGAGCATCTCCTGGCCCATGGCATCGTTCGGTGCCACGGCCAGTGCTTCCCGACAGAGCGTCTCCGCGGCCGCCCACTGCTTGCGCATGCGCTGGATGTGGGCGTCACGCAGAAGTTGCTCCACGCGGCTCTGCTCTTCGGTTTTAGGAGAGCTCTCCATGGGCGTGGTCACGCCGGCCGTACGAAGGGACGGAGATCAGGCGGCGACCGAGCGGTCGCGCTCCCAGAATTCTTCCAGGCGATAGAACTTCCGGTCCTCCGGATCAAAAACGTGAGCGATCACGTCGCCGAAGTCCATCAAGATCCACCGCGCCTCCGTGTAGCCCTCTCGCCGGACCCCTTTGATGTCGTGGTCTTTGAGCCGCTCGACGATCCGGTCGGCAATGGCGCGGATGTGGATGTTCGACGTGCCGGAGCAAATGATCAGGTAGTCGGTCATCTGCGTCTTCGCAGTGACCTCCAGCACCTTGATCTCTTCCGCTTTCAGTTCTTCCATCGCATCCTGAATGATGCGGACTTTTTCGCCGGATTCCACCCGGTCCTCCCTCTTGCACGCGGATCCCGCGGCGATTCCAGACCCTGCACCCGCACCGCGGCCAGTCCCGTCGCCCGGCCCTCGCTGCCTCCTCAGCCGAGGCTCGCCGCAAACCGGCCTCCGGCAGCGCCACCGCCGCGCCCGTCAACCATCTCGCCTAAGTCTACCCAAATGAACGCAAGCGGCCAACCGCAGGTTTTGCCTGCGACCCCTCTCCCGGACGACCGTTCTCCGCCGGAATGCGGGGCGGGCAGCGGCCGGCGCCGCCCCTGGCGTCACGCCGGGCTGGGCGTCACACCGCGGTATAGACCGTGCTTGAGCAGGTACTCCCGAACCGGCTCCGGCACGAGGTAGCGGATGGTTCCACCGGTGCGGACGGTCTCCCGAATCTCGGTGCTCGAGACATTCACGCCGGGCACTTCCAGCAGATCGATCCGTTCGCGGTACTCGGCGGGCAGGACCTCCGCAAGCCGCTCCAGGTCGTAGCCGGGCCGCGTTGCCGCGATGAAGCGGCACATGCGAATCACGTCCGCGTGCCGGAACCAGGTCAGCAGATCGAGAACGGTGTCCGCTCCCGTCACGAAGTAAAGCTCGGCTCCCGGGTAGGCCGCCTGGAACTCGCAGAGCGTGACAAAGGAGTAACTGGGACCGGTTCGCTCGAGTTCCGCGCGGCTCACCTCGAACCATGGGTTGTCCGCGGTGGCCAGCAGGACCATGGCGTACCGGTGCTCCTGCGGTGTGACGGCCCGGTCCGGCTTGTGCGGCGGGTCGCCGGCGGGAAGCCAGACCACCCGCTCCAGATCGAAGGCGTCGCGCGCCTTCTCCGCGATCAGCAGGTGGCCCGAGTGTACCGGATCGAAGGTTCCTCCCATCAAGCCGATCCGCATGGCTCTCATTTCTTGACCGGCAGGCTCCGGACTCGGGCGCAGGGAAGATTCCGGGCGCGCGGATCGCCGCGGCGGCCGCGGCCGGCTCCTCTCAATCGCGCACCTGCCCCTCGCCGCGGACGATCCACTTGGAGGTAGTGAGCGCGCTCAGGCCGATCGGCCCGCGGCGGTGCAGTTTTTGCGTGCTGATGCCGAGCTCCGAGCCCAACCCCAGCTCGAAGCCGTCCGTGAAGCGAGTCGACGCGTTCACATAAACAGCCGCGGCGTCCACCCGCTCGATGAAGTGCTTCGCCGCGAAATAATCCTGTGTCACAATCGCCTCGCTATTGTGGTTGCCGTACTGCGCGATATGCGCGATCGCCGCCGCCAGGTCATCCACCACGCGAACCGCGAGGATCAGGTCCAGGTAATCCGTCGCCCAGTCCGCTTCAGTTGCCGCGCGGATACCGGGCATGATCCGGCGAGTCAGCTCGCACCCTCGCAGCTCCACTCCCGCCGCCTGCATCCGCGGGCCGATGATCGGCAGGAACTCGCCGGCAATCGGTCGATCCACCAGGAGCGTCTCCATGGCATTGACCACGCCCGGACGCTGAACCTTGGCATTGAAGCTGATATCGGCGGCCATATCCAGCCGGGCGGTACGCTCCACGAAGACATGACAGTTCCCGGCGCCTGCCTCGATCGTCGGCACCGTCGCCGCCTCGCAGATCCCGCGGATCAACTCGGTGCCGCCGCGCGGAATGAGAAGGTCGATGCAGTCGGTGAGATGGATCAGGCGGTCCAGCGCGCGCGGGTCGGCGGTGTCGAGCAGCTGGATGGCGCCGGCCGGTATCCCGTGGCGCGAAGCCGCCCGAAGAATTACCTCCAGGAGCGCGGCATTGGAGGCCTGCGCGTCCGCCTGTCCGGCCAGAATTACGGCATTCCCGGCTTTGAGGCAGAGGGCGATCGCCTCCACGGTGATGTTGGGCCGGCTGTCGAACAGCACCGCCACCACCCCCAGCGGGACCCGGATCTCCTCCGCGATGAGACCGTTGGGACGGCGGGAGCCGCGGAGGAGCTCTCCAACTGGGTCG
>CAYQDT010000190.1:0-6826 GCA_964416225.1 uncultured bacterium | reverse complement strand
CCATTCTGGCCAGCGGTGCGGGGTTCTGTAGGGCGCTGCCCGGTGCGGGGGGTGGCATTTTGCTCCTTCAGCCACCGTTGGTCGGAGCCGGACGCTCCGTTGGTAGGGGAAGGCGTCTCGCCCGGAGGGCGGATGAGACCGCTCACGGCGTCCGCGGGCCGTCCGGCTAGCGGGTCAAACGGAAGCCGCCGCGCACCGGACCGGCCAACCCGGGGCACGGCTTCCTACCACCAGGGGAACCACGGCCGGCGCGGCTGCCAGGAATCATAATTGATAAACGGCAGCAGCTCGTCACAGAGGATGTGGGCCGGGTTGTCGGCTACCAGGCGCTGGGTCGCCTCTGGTCCGATCAGCCGCCGGCACCGCTGAACAGCCGCCTCTAAAAGCGGAGGCCGTTTGGTGGGAGAGTGGGCATCGGTTGCCAGGACGGACACCCACCCCAGCTTCAGCAGCCGCTCCGCGGCTTTCTGCACCGGCTGGCCGAAGGCGCCAGCCAGGCTGCTGGCGTTCACCTGCAGATAGCAGCCGCGCTGGAGCAGGTCCCGGAGCTGCAGTAGCTCCGTGTGCCAGCTTTTCACCCGCTCCGGATGGGCGAGGATGATCCGGTAGCCGCTGCTCTGGAGCTGGAAGAGCGCGTTGTGGATGTAGGCGCCCTGCTCCAGCTGCGCCGTTTCCAGGAGCACGTACCGGCTGCCGGCCAGGGTGCGGGCATCACCGCTTTTCAGCGATTCCACGAGCCGGGGCACCAGCACCACCTCGTTGCCGGCATGGACCTTCAGCTCGATCCCCTCGGCCGCGTACCGGCTCCGGCATTCCTCGAGGCGCCGGTCCATCCGCTCCCGCTCTTCGGCGAGGCCGGTCCAGTGGGGGGTAGCAACGCACTGTTGGATCCCTTGCCGGACGGCCATGCGGGCCAGCTCAAGGGAAGCGTCCCAATCCGCTGCGCCGTCGTCCAGGTAGGGGAGTACGTGACAGTGGACGTCGATCACAGCAATGCGTCGGTTCGGCGAGTCGCCCGCGAGTCGGGACGCCGGGAGCCGGCGGCGCCGCTCCGCGTCTCGTTATACCCGGATCGCGCGTTCAATACAAGCGGCGCGCGCTCTCCTTTCCAGCCGGCCCCATCACTTTCCTGACGGATGGGGCGCCGGAACTCGGCGAGCTCAGGCGCGCTCCAGGCGCAGCTCAAGACCGGTGTGCGCCAGCCGGGCGTCATAAATCACGCCGGATGGCTGAATGCGAGGCAGCAGCTCGCGGAGCGCTCCGGCGTCTTTCGGGGAGCGGGCGAGGAGGATCATGAAGCCGCCGCCTCCCGCTCCGGCCAGTCGAGCGCCCCACAGATGGGGCGCGGCGGCGTCAAAGAGCCGGTCGATCCCGGGGTTGCTGCTGGAAGGCTCCAGCCGCTTGTGCCATTCCCAGGTCCGGGCCAACCCATGCCCCAGCGCCTGGAGATCGCCCGCGCGGATCCCCTCCGCCGTGCTCCGGGCCAGGCGCGGCATCTCCGCCAGGATCTCTATCGTTTCGGGGTCCCGGGCGAGGTAGCGGTCGACCACGCGCTGCAGCACGTTCTTCGCCAACCGGGGAAGGCCGGTATAGAAGAGCACCAGGTGGGCTTCCAGCCGCCGGGTTTCAGCGGCGGAGAGGTCGATGGAGGTGACCTCCGGCTCCGGCGCCTGGCCCGGACCCGCCTCCGTCAGCTTGACGCCGGGCAGCAGGCCGCCGATCTGGTCCTGCCAGCCACCTCCCGTCGTCATCCGCTGCTCGAGACGGAGCACCGCATGGAAGAGGGAGCGCCAGCCGGCGTCCTGGCCGGAGAGCTCGCGGAGGCAGCCGAGGACCGCGGTGCCCAGGATGCTGCTGGTTCCCAGTCCGCTTCCCTTGGGCACGCGCGCCACGTCCGTCTCCAGCCGCAGCCCGCCTCCCAGTCGCTCCAGCAGCTCCGGCAGGGAGCGGGAGGCGCCGGAGGCCAGCCCCGCCTCCACGAAAGCGGCCTTGTGCAGCGCGAACGGGTCGGAAGGGTCGGTGTAACAGCGGAGCTCGTCCAGGGAGGTGACGGTGATCCGGCGCCGGAGATCGTGAGCCGCCAGCTCGAGCACCGGCTCGCGGAGGAGCGTGGCGCTGGCGCGAATCGGCACGTCCCCATTGAGCGTGATGGCCATGTTCACCACCGTGCCGCCTCGCTCGCACGCCTGCGGCGGGGTGTCCGTCCACCCCCCGGCGATGTCGATACGGGCCGGCGCCGCCGCGGAAACCGTGGTTCCCGGTGCGTGGGCCCAGCCGACTCCCCGGCTCTGGTCCACGCACCGGGTGACTCCGCGGACGATGCTCGAGAAGGCGCGGGCGTGGTACGGAGAATCGATCTGGGGCGTGCCGGCAACCTCGGCGCAGGCGCGCCAGAGCCGGGCCTGCTGGAGCGGCGCCCGGTCGGCGCGCGCCAGGCGCTCCAGCTCCGCCAGCACCAGGGGTTGCAGCGTTGCGGGAACGGAGGCGGCAACCCGCGCCGCGGGAAGCTGCGGGTCGTCCTGCATCCGGGACACGAGCTCGCGGGCGAGAACGCGGGCGCGGAGGCGCGTCTCGTAGCGCCACCAGCGCCGCGCATGAAAGGCGCCGTGGATCTGGCGAAGTGAGAGCCGCTCCGCGTCCCGGTCGGGCGCCTGCCGGTCCGACGCGTCCTGCAGCCACGCCAGTGCCGCCTGAAGGTCATCGGGCGATCCGACGGGGAAGATGCGGGCGTTCCACAGGGTGCGCTCGGAGGCCGGCAGATCCCCCCAGACCGCCTCCTGCTTGAGATCGCGCGCCCCGGCCCATTCCTCCAGGGGCATTCCCATCAAGGTAGGACGGGTCGATTTCGGATCGTCACTCAGCCCGAGTGCGACGAAGGCATCGCGCTGCACCCCGCGGGCACGCACCGGAAGCTGGTACGCCACCCGATGGTCGTCCAGGATCGCCGCGCCGCGCTCCGCGCGGAGGCCCATTGCGAAGGAGCCGGCCCCCACGTGAGCGGCCGCTCCCAGGGCGCAGTGATTCACGATCGCGCCGTGACCGACCCGCGCCTCGGTGGCGACCAGCGAGTTGATGAATGCGGGGGCGAGGGGCTCCGCGGCGGTGAGCACGTCCCGCAGCTCCCGGGTGGTGCCGAAATGGCTGAACCTGCCGGACTCCGGATACAGTGCAGCGAGCTGGAAGCGGCTGAGCCGGTCCAGGAGGGGGTGCTCGGCGCCGGCCTGCTGGCCCTGCGCACTCAGCGCATGGGTCATATCCCGGTAAAGGTCCAGCCCGCTCCACAGGCGCGTGTTCCGCAGGGCCCCGCGGGCCCACGTTCCGCGCGCGCCCTCGGCGCACGCCGCGACCAGCGCCGCCACCACCCGCGGCCCCAGGTAGAGCACGCCGGTATCCAGGGGCGCCCGCTCGGGGTACCCCGCGCGCGTCAACTCCGCGCTGGAGGCCTTCTGCAGGGTGCGGAGCACGCGCCCCGTCAGCTCATCCCACACGTAGACGCCGTGCCGGGAGGCGAGGTCGAGCGGTGCGGGGCAGGCCCAGGCCAGGGCATCGGCGTGCGCGGGAATCACGGCCGGCGCCTCGCACTCGTAGAGGGAGTCGCCGCACGCAATCACCACGCCCTCCTCCAACGGCGCCGTGAGCCGCGTCAGGCTCTCCACCACCTTCTCCAGGAGGGTCGTGCCGTGCAGCGCCCGGTCGACCGGGGCGAAGGCCTTTCCCAGCGAGGCGAAGGGCGGCACGCGCTGGGAGAAGCCTCCGCAGTGGATCAGGAGAATTCGCCGGCCGCGCAGGGACCGGAGCAGCGCTTCCTCGCCGTCCGGTCCCTCCGGGCGCGGGATCCCGAGCACGTCCAGCGCGTGGCACAGCGCATACACCGTGGAGCCGCCGCTGCCGGCCTGCGGGCCGGGCGGGTCCGCCACCACGAGGGAGTGCTTCGCCACCCCGGAGAGGTCCGTGAGCCGGAGCCGCTGCTGGAACAGCCAGCGCTGGTCCGCGTCCCGGGCGGTGATGATCAGCAGGTCGAAACGTCGCATACAGAGCCAGAGTTGTTGCTGCGGGGTCCGCGCGGAGGAGGGGCGAGACCGTCGGGATCAGCGCGCGGGTGAAGGATCGGTGGTCCCGGCACGCCGGCTCTCGAGGCAGCGGCGGCGCGTGCCGCTGCTCACGGAATGGTGGCGCCGGCGGGGGACGTGGCGCTCCGTCCGGTGTCGCCGGGGCCCCGCGTGTCCGGCTCCGCCACCGAGCCGGCGCGGCCCTGGGCTTCCAGGTTGGCCAGCGTCAGGCTCCGGTACTCCGGAATCAGCTCCTGCAGGAGGCGGAGCACCGCGAGGTGATTGCTTTGCTCCACGGCTTCCCCGAGCCGCTCCAGGACCAGATCCATCTCCCGCGGGACGAAGGCGCTCGAGTTGCGGGCGATGAGGACCTTCTCGTGGTGCGTCTTCCCGTAATCTTCGCCCGGGATGAACAGCTCCTCGAACAGCTTCTCACCGGGGCGAATACCGGTGTAGACAATGTCGATATCCTGTCCCACCTCGAGGCCCGAGAGCTCGATGAGGTCCTTCGCGAGGTCGACCACCTTCACCGGCTCGCCCATATCCAGCACGAAGATCTCGCCGCCGCGGCCCAGGACGGAAGCCTGCAGCACCAGCTGCACAGCCTCCGGAATGGTCATGAAGTACCGCTTCATGTCCGGATGGCTCACCGTTACCGGGCCGCCCTGGCTGATCTGCTTCTTGAACGTGAGCACGACGCTGCCGCGGCTTCCGAGGACGTTTCCGAAGCGCACGGCGACGTACGGCCGCCCGGAGCGGCGCGCCGCGCGCAGGACCAGCAGCTCCGCCGCCCGCTTGCTCGCGCCCATCACGCTGGTAGGATTGACCGCCTTGTCCGTGGAGATCATCACGAAGTGCTCCACGCTGCAGGCCAGGGCGGCGTTCAGGAGGTTGCGCGTGCCGAATACGTTGTTGGTGATCGCCTCGACCGGGTTCAGCTCCATCAGCGGCACGTGCTTGTGCGCCGCGGCGTGGAAGATGATGTCCGGCCGGAACTCCTCGATGACCCGCTGCACCCGCGAGGCGAAGCGGATGTCCGCAATGAAGCACTCGATGGCCGTGCCCGAGCTCTTGCCGGCGCTTTGGGCGGTGGGTGACTTCTGCAGCTCGGCGTGGATCTCGAAGACGGAGTTTTCACCGTGGCCCACGAGCGCGAGGTGGCTCGGTCCGCACTGCAGTACCTGGCGGCAGAGCTCGCTCCCGATGGAGCCGCCGGCGCCCGTGATCAGCACGCGCTTGCTGCGGACCAGTTCCCGAACGGCCGCGATATCGGTCTGAATCGGCTCCCGGCGGAGGAGGTCCTCGATCTCGACCTTGCGCAGGTTGCTGACGCTGACCGCGCCGCCGATGATCTCATACATCCCGGGTACGGTCCGTGCCGGAATACCCGCTTCTTCGCATCGCTGCACGAACTCCCGGATGATCTTGCCCGGGGCCCTCGGCATGGCGATGATCGCCTGCGAGATGTTGTAGCGGCGGACCACGTCCTTCAGGTCCTGGCGGGTGCCCAGCACGGGTAGGCTGCTGATGTGCACCCCCTGCTTGTGCGCGTCGTCATCCAGGAAGGCGACGGGGAAGAGGCCGAGTTCGGGGTTGGCCTGGAGCTCCCGAACGATCAATTGGCCCGCCACTCCCGCTCCGCAGATCAGGACCCGGCTCGCGTTTTGGTGGTGCCCCGGCCGCAGGAGCCGCTCCGCCAGGCGCGCGCTGAAGCGGACGCCGCCGACCACCGCCAGCGCCAGCATCCCGTCGATCAGCGGCAGCGAGCGCGGCAGATAGCCGGGATAGGAGCCGGAAGCCGTCCAGATGGTGGTGAGAGCGGTCAGCAGTCCGGTAGTTGCTCCCACCGAGAGTACGATCACCGTCAGATCGTCCACCGTGGCGAACCGCCAGTACCGCCGGTACAGCCCGAAGAAGAATGAGCCGGCCGTCCGGACCGGCACCGCGAGCAGCACGTAGACCAGCGTCCCGCCCGCCCAGGTGAGCGCGCCCTCCGGATGGTCCAGCCGCAGCAGCAGCGCGATGAAGGGCGTGAGCGAGAGGGCGACGACGTCCGCGACGAGCAGTTGCCGATTCCGAAGCCGGGGCAGGCGAACGAGGAGCGGCCGAAGCCATTTTTCCGCTACTCTGGCCAGAAAGCCAGGCATCTTCGTGGACGGCATAGTAACTCCTGCCAATTGACCCGGTGGGCCGGACGCCCGCTTGCCAGACGCACGTGCAAGCAACGGAGCACGTCTGGTATTGCGCCGGGAGCAGGGCGCGGATGGAGGACGATATTGCCGCTGGCGGGGTGAAGCAGCCGAGGACTACATTGGCCGATCACATCTATGTCTTCCGCTCGCTCCCCCGAAGGTAAACCTGAATTTTGGCCAGGATCCGGCGATCGGCCCGCCCGCGACGGTTTCCAGTATCGGATAGTCGGCTGAAATCCACCTTAAAAACAACAAAATCAAACGATCAGACGCACGCGGTCGCTACTTGTTTCCCCGGGCGGTGAAGATCGTACTAAACGTTTGTATGGCAATCCGAAGATCCGTCAACAGGCTCATCGATCGGGTGTATTCCGCGTCATACCCTACTTTGGTCTCGGTATCCAGATCATCCCGCCCGCGAACCTGTGCCAGGCCGGTAATCCCGGGCCTGGCTGCATGGACGCCGAGACTCTCGCGAAGTTCATTCACATCATGCTGTGAAGGGAGTGCCGGCCGGGGCCCGACGAAGCTCATCTCACCCTTGAGCACGTTGAGGAGCTGCGGGAGTTCGTCCAGGCTGGTCCG
>CAYQDT010000189.1:0-6837 GCA_964416225.1 uncultured bacterium | reverse complement strand
GAGGCCCGAATCGCCTCTGCTCCAGGCCGCGGCCCATGTGCTCCATTCCGCGGGCGTTACCACCCGGAGGCAGACCCGTTCCTCGCGCGCCTTCTTCGCAGCCGGTAGGAGGTAGAGCCGGAGCGGCAGGCCCTCCTGGCTGGTGAAATCCCACGCTTCGAGCCCGTCCGGCCGGTCCGCGGAACGGACCCGCTGCGGCTCCAGGGCTGCACCCTCCGCAGGCCAGCCTGCGAAACTCTTCTCGCGGAGCGCCTTCATCCAGGCGTCGCGCTGGCGCTCCCACGCCACTCGATCCGCCGGCGGCATCGGGGCGGGAGCCGCGGCGACGAAGGTCTGGTGGATCGTGGTGTTTCGCTGGTCCGGTGGAATGGTGGAGAGGACCCGGAGCTGATCGGGTTCGAACAGCGGGCGCGCCGCGACGTCGAGCAGGCGCGTCTCCCCTATCAGGTGCCGGTCGAACCAGCGGAGCATCGGAACCTGAAGCTCCTGGGTGTCTTCGTGCGCGCCCGGCGTGATGGTGAGGGCCAAATTCTTTTCCGCTCCGTAGAGCCGGTACAGCTCCCGCACCTTCGCGTGGAGGCGCTCCACGCCGTCCAGCGGAAAGATCGTGTCGCGATCGCTGTTTTCGATGAGCAGCGGTCGGGGCGCCACCATCGCGGCGACCTGCGGATAATCCCACCGGTAAGTGTTCACGGTGAACATGCAGTCGCAGTGGCCCTCCACGCAGCCGTCGACCACGTAGTTCTGCAGGTCCGTGATGCCGGCGGTCGGCACCGCGACCTTCACCCGGTCGTCGAGCGCCGTCAGGTACCACGTATACGCGCCGCCGCCGGATCGGCCGGTGACGCCGATCCGGTTCGGGTCCACCTCGGGGCGGGATTGGAGATAGTCGAGCGCGCGGATTCCGTTCCAGGTCTCCACGCCCGCGGGCGTATAGCCCCGGCCATTCCACCACCACATGCCCTCGCGAAAGGTTCCGTGGTGCTGGCCTTCGATCTCTCCCAATTCCAGGTTATCGATGATCAGACAGACGTAGCCGTGCTGTGCGAGCCAGGCGCCATGGTGCTGATAGTGGACTTTGGCGCCGTAGCTCACGCCGTTCTGCTTCACGTTGGCGTGCCCGCAAAGGTAGAGGATGGCCGGCGCGGGACCTGCGGCGTGCTTGGGCAGGTAGACGTCGCCGGCCACGTAAAGTCCCGGCCGGGATTCGAAGCGGAGGCGCTCAACCGTAACGCCCTCCTGCTCGGCACGGCCCGTGATGAGCGGGTTCAGCGGCGTCCGTTCCGGGAAGGGGGCGAGACCCACCATTTCCGCGAGCTGCCGGCGATACTCGTCGCGACGCTCCGTCCAGTCCGAGAGCCTTTTCACACCCGTCAGGCATCGACCCGAAAGATACGCCGTCTCGCGCCGAAAATATTCCCGGAGAAGGCGGTCGCCGGCCGGCAGCTCGGAGGCACCGGAAGCTGCGGAGACGCAGACCATGAGCAGCAACAGACAGGGCGGCAGGCGGTGCAGTGACATGGGCTTCGAATCCGTGGTGAACCTGCATGAGCGGCCTCCGTCAGTTTTCGGTTCGTACCATTGCTTACCTGCCCCGCGGGCGCGGAAGACGGTTGACCTCGGTCACTCTTCCGGCTACATTATTCTTGACTATTCCGATTAAGTTTTAGGGATTTCCCTCGGATGAGCAGCATACAGCCCAGAGCGTACCCGGCGACCATCCCGGCGGAGACCGCAGAGGACCTCCGCGCGTTTCTCCTGGGTCATCCCGTCTTCAACGGAGCGGCGGATGGCTGCATGCGATCCGTGCCGACGGGTCTCATGGATGTGCGAGAGGCCGCCCCGCGACTGCTGATCCTGCCCGCGCCGCCGTGGAGCCACCCGGAGCTGCGCTTCCGGGTGCGGACGGAGGTGGCGGAGCGGCTTCGCGCGGCGATCGACGTACTCCCGGATGACATCCGGCTGGGATTCTGGGAAGGGCTCCGACCGATCAGCATCCAGCGCCGTCTCTGGACCACCGGGCTCACGTTTATGCAGGAGGCGCACCCGGAGCTTTCGCTCGCGCAGTTGGAGCTGGCGCTGGAGCCGTTCGTCGCGCGTCCGGAAGGCGCGGCGCCACCGCACAGCACGGGTAGTGCGGTGGACGTGGCCGCGGTGGACGTGTTCGGGCGCGTGATGAACCCTGCGGACGCGTTCGGTCGGCTCGGAAACGGGGTGGTGGCGCGGGCTCTGACGGCCACGGGAATGGCCCGCTATGAGCCGGAATGGTGGCACTGGTCGTATGGCGACGAGGAATGGGCCCGTGCTTACGACTGCCAGCCGCTGGCATTCGCTGGCGCGCCGGAGTTCGACGGGCCCGGGGGCGGAATCTAGGCGGGGAAAGTGCGGCGCCGGAGCGGGCTCAGCGTCCTCCGTCCCTCCCGGCGCTCCTCACCGTTCCGCGGCCAGGCCCCGGCTCCGGAGCACCTTGCATCACACCCGCAGCACGCGCCGGGCGAGACCGATCAGGAACACCACGGCCACGGCGAGGACGGCGAGGAACAGCAGTGCCGAGGCCAGGTGGAGCAGCCCCATCAGCAGCTTGAACAGCAGGGTAATCAGCGGCAGCACCACCGCAAGCGCCACCACCGCCAGGACGATCGCCAGTACCAGTCGCATCGTGGTCTCCCGTTGCATCCGCCCGGCCGCCGGAGAGGTTCGGCGTGAGCCGGGCAACGGTATCATGAACGGAGCGGAGGCGAAAAAGTAACGCCGCCCTGGCCGCGCCGCGCGGCTTGCCGCTCGAGCCCGGCCGTCTCCCGTGAAAAAGGGGCGGGAGAGCCCGGACGAACGGCCGTTCGAGGTGGGATCGCCCTCCGCTGCCGCTCGCCGTGCAGGGAGGTCCGGCGCCGTTGGTCGGGAACTGGACTCTGACCACGTGTCCGTGTACGATGGACGGTATGGGTGCGGAAAGCGGGACGGAGCTCCTCCCGGCCCGCGCGAGATCCCCAACGCTCCGCACCACACGTGGAAGCGCAGCCAGAGTTCGTGGAACGATAGGACGGGGTGTCAGCGGCAGCTTCGTCCGTGGACCCGGACCGAAATGAAACAGCGGATCCTTTTCGCGCGCCTCTGCGCTCTCCTGCTTCCGGCCTGGCTGGGCGTCACGCTGCGGCCGCTCCCCGCCGATCCCCTCTCGGAGGCGCAGCCGGACAATAGCGGACCGCTGAAGCTGGTCACCGCCTCCCTGCTCGGAGGCGGATTCGACGACGCGGTCGCCGCCGCGGGTTTTGCCAGGGACGGCTCGATCCTGCTGGCCGGCAACGCCGTCGACTACCGACCGCGCGGGATTCCGGAAAACCTGTGGTCCCCCCGTGGCGCCCTCTCCGCCGCGGAGCAGCCTGCCGGGACCAGGCGATGGAAGCACCCGGGGAGCTATGGGTTCCTGCTGCGCCTCACCCCGGACGGCCGCACGCCGCTGAGTTTTTCCCGCTTCGGCTTCGGCGACGCATTGCTGCGCGGGATGCGTACGGATGCGCGCGGCGGCATCTACCTGCTGGGAGAAGCCCCCGCGGACACCCGCCTGGGGGGCGTATACGGAAGGGGCACGTTTGTCGCGGCGCTTTCCCCGGACGGAAAGCGCCTCACCCGCGTTCTGTTTCAGCCGGACATCGTCGATTTCGGCATCGACGGTAACGGTGACTGGGTGCTGCTGAGCGGGCCGGGCCTGGCCCGGTATACGCCGGACGGACGGACGCGCCGCTGGATGGCCACCTGGCCGTTCTTCGGCCGCAATCGCCCGGGAGCGCTGGCCATTCAACCCGCTACCGGAATCACCACCGTGGTGGGATACGGCATGGCGCACACCGGGCGCGAGCCGTACAAGGATCCCTACGCGTATGGCTTCGACCGGGACGGACGGGAGATCTGGGGCCTCTGGAACCCCGATCCGCATCGGGAAATCACCATCCGGCTCGGCGGGAACGGGCTGATGGCGGATACTGCCGGCCATGTGGCGGCGGCCGCGCCGAACGGACGGTTCCTGCTGTCGCTCATTGCCGACGGAGCGAATACCGTGTGTGCCCGGGACCCGATCAACCCGGATCAACCGCTGGATCCGGCCGTGACGGAGGGGGTTTTCCAGAAGACGCCCGGTTACGGCTTCCGCGGCGCGAGCCGGACCAGCGTGTTGTTCCGCGTGGATCCGCGCACCGGGCGCCTGGAAAAGGGCACCTGGTTCTGCGCCTGGCTCAATCGCGGGCATGCCAACAGCCTCGGGATCGACGAGGTGGCGGGAGCGGAGAACGGCGACTGCTGGGCGGTGGGAACCAGCGCCGCACGCTGTCCGACCGCCCAGCCGTGGTTCACGGCTCCGGAGGGGAGCTACCCCGGCGGCGGCTATCTCGCCTACTTCGATGCCGGATTCCACCTGCGGCAGTGCGGCTATTTCGCGAACACGGCCATGCGGTGTGTGGCCCAGCGGAACGGAGTGGTGGTGATCGGCGGTGAGACCGTTCCGAGCTTCGCGCGTGAGGGCCGCGCTGCTCCCGACCGGACACCCGTCTTCCATCCCCTGCAGCGGGAGTCCGGAGGCGGAAGGGACGGGTTCTTCGCCGTCTTCCGTACCGCGGGAAGCGCCTGAGGGGTGGCCGGGACGATGGATCCGTGCGGAAGGGTCTCACTATAACCCGAGTGGGTGAAGCCCGCCCTCAGTTACCGGGGCCGGCGCAGCCGCCGTTTTGTCCGGCGGAGTTCGTAGGCTGACTGCGGCAGGTCCAGGCAGATCAGGCCGGCCCGCTCGCCCCTCGTCCGGTTCCAGATCCCGGTATCCGGGTTCGGGTCCGGCGCGTAACCCGACAGCGAGAGCAGCGCGAGGTGGACTGCATGGCCGGCGGTCCGGAACTCCCGGACCGCTTCCCCGCGCTGGACGTGCGCTCGGTCCCGCACGATCGGCAGCTCGCTTCCCTACCGTCCCTCCAGCTTTCCCCGGAGCCGCACGACATCCGGATCGCGAAAGGCCTTCTCCCCGCAGCGGCATGCAAAGTTGCCCCGCCGGGGTCACGGCAGTGCTGACGGCCCCATGCTCTTTGGTCGCCTGCTCTTCCAGCACCGCGTCTCGCCGTGGCGTGTGGGTATGCGCTCCACTGCGAGCGGCGATTTCCGAATCCCGGGTTTGCTGCTCGCGAGCGAGCAGCACGGGCTGGCTCGGGGGCCGACGGTTATCCAGCGCCCGCCGACCTTTCCCTCGGAACCCTTTCGCCACCGGCTCACGGCGCCATGGCACACGCGGGCGCGGCGGCAATCTCGCAGGCCTTCCAGCCCGCCCAGAGGAGTTGCCAGGCGCGGAGGTGGCGGCCTTCACGGCAACTGCGCAGCTCTTTTCTTTCCGATTGGTCCCTGGCCTCCAGTTGCCCACTGGCGGCTCGCGTCAGCACTCACTGCACGGATCACGAAGCGGGTGCATTCTATCCGCCGAAAGTGTGTATTCAAATGTAAACATATAGAGTATTAGAATTTACCATTTGATATACCGTGTAAATCAGCCGCGTTGAGCTATGGATGAACGACCGATCCCATGAGAACGTGGCGGAGCTCCCGCCGCGCCTGGCTGCTCCTCGCCGACGCGGCCCTGCTGACCCGCGGTGCGGCGCCCGCCCGCGCCCAGGCCGCGCCGGCCAGCAACGTCTATGCCTGGGGTTACAACTATTACGGTGAGCTCGGAGACGGCACCACCGCCAACCGCACCACCGCTGGGGCCGCCGCCGCACCCGCGGATGCGGTAGCAGTGGCCGCCGCCCTTAGCACAGCCTGGCGCTGAAGGCGGACGGTACGATGGCGGCGTGGGGCTACAACTACAATGGCCAGCTTGGGGACGGCACCACCAACAACCGCAACGCGCCGGTGCCGGTGCGGGACCCGGCGGGTCCCTCCGGCTTCCTCACCAACGTCGTCAGTATCGCCGCGCGCTGCTATCACGGCCTGACGGCGAAGAAACTCCCGGCGTCCTGACTCGCGCGGCGGGAGCCGCTCACCGGAGATGTGGAAGGGGAGGCGCGGGCACGGGCACGCGGCCGGCCACCTCCCCCGTGAGGCAGTCATCCGGAAATTCCTGCGTGCGGAAGCTCGGGCTGGCTGGCTCGCGGCGGTGGCTGCGGGCGGCTCACTTTCGTCCGTCGCTACCGCCCCGCCGGACCCGGCGGGAGGGTCGCCCACTCCAGATCGCGGCCTCATCGTATTGCGCCGTGCTCTCACGACGGAGATCCCCATACGCAGGTGCCGCACTCGAGTCTCCAGCCGTCTCCACGCAGCGGCAGAGCAATCCGGATCCGGGGCCGCTTTTTGAGACAATACCGTCCTTTTGAAGCTGGACCTGCAGAGGGTACACTGTACGTGGTCGTGAATTATGCTTTCAGCGTCGATTGCGATGCTCTGCGGCGGGCGAATGCGGCGAAACCTGAACGGTGCCCCCGCCGCGGTTTTCGGCCGCTCGAGGTACAACGATGAGACGCTCCCCGCAGTTTTCCAGATCTCGCACGGCTCTCCTGCTGCTCCTGGCTCTCTGCCTCACTCCCGCAGCCGCCGGCGCGGCACCGTTCGCGTACGTCACCGATCGCGACAGCAACGACGTGGCGGTGATCGACGTGGCCACGAACACCGTGACCGCCACCATCTCCACGGCGCGGCCTCGTGGGGTGGCCATCACCCCAGACGGAACGACGGCCTATATCGGGAATTTTTTCGACAACAGCATTACGGTGATTGACACGGGCACCAACACCGTGAGCGGCACAGTGGGAGTGGGCCCCAATCCCGCCGCACTTGCGGTCACGCCGGATGGAAGCACGGTGTACGTCGCAA
>CAYQDT010000188.1:0-6838 GCA_964416225.1 uncultured bacterium | reverse complement strand
ATGTGCTCGTAGATCTCGTCCGTGATCGCCAGGCAGTCGTGCCGCCGGCAGAGCTCCGCGATGCACTCCAGCTCGCCGCGGGTGAAGACGTGCCCGGTGGGGTTGTGCGGGGTGTTGACGATGATCGCCCGCGTCTCCGGTCCGAAGGCCGCGCCCAGCTCCTCCGGATCGAAGCCCCAGGCGGATCCCGGGGCGTCCGTCGGGCGGAGCGGGACATACACCGGCCGGGCGCCGGAGAGGACCGCGTCCGGCCCGTAGTTCTCGTAGAACGGGGTGAAGATAATCACCTCGTCTCCGGGATTGCAGACGGCCATCAGCGTGGCGATCATCGTCTCCGTGGCGCCGCAGCAGACCGTCACATGCTCGATCGGGTCCGCCGGAATCCGATTGAACTCCGTCGCGTGGCGGGCGATCGCCGCTCGGAGCCGCGGAGTGCCCCAGGTGACCGCGTACTGGTTGAAGCCCTCCCGCATCGCGCGGCAGGCGGCGTCGATGATCGCCGCGGGCGGGTCGAAGTCCGGAAAGCCCTGCGCCAGATTCACCCCGCCGTACTGATGGTGGAGCCGCGTCATCTCGCGGATGACCGACTCCTGAAAGCTGGCGGCGCGGTTCGAAATCGGCATGATCGTCAGGCACGGAATGGGGCCGCCTTCGGTGCGGCGGCGGGCGCAGCGGCTACTTCCCCATCCCCTTCAGGCTCCGCAGGCAGCGCTCCGCGCACTCCAGCGGCGGGTAGGCGTAGCTCTCCTGCTCCACAATGTACCACTCCGTCCCGCCGACCGTCTCGCAGAGCTGGAACACTTCCGCCCAGTTGACGTCCCCCTCGCCGATCAGGGCCCGGTCGTTCGCGGCCGAGTACTCCTTGAGATGGACGCTCCGGGCGCGGCCGGGATAGCGGGCGATGTACGGAACCGGGCTGCCGCCGCCCTGGAGGGCGTTGCCGATATCCACCTGCATCACCACCTCATTCGGGGTGTTCGCGAAGAAGGTATCCCACGGCAGCTCGCCGTCCAGCGGCTGGAACTCGATGGCGTGGTTGTGGTAGCCCACCTGCATCCCGTGCGGGCGCACCCGCTCCACCATACCCGCGAAGAGATGGGCCGTCTCCAGCCACGCCTGCCGGGAGCCGCGCCGCTCTTCCGGGAGGCTGGGAGCAATCAGGAACCGGTTCCCCAGGGTCCGGTTGAACTCGATGGTGCGGGGCAGCTCGTCGTCCAGCAGCGTGGGGAGCTTCGCATGGGTGCCGCAGCAGCGGAGGCCGAGGTCGTCCAGCATGGTCCGCAGCTCGGCGGCGGAGCGGCCGTAATACCCCGCGAACTCCACGGCCTCATACCCCATCCGGGCGACCGCCTTCAGTGTGCCGGGCAGGTCTTTCTCGCACTCGCTCCGGACGCTGTAGAGCTGCAGACCGATCGGAATCCGCGCCATGGGTCCGTCCCTCCCCACTTGGGCATGAAGAATCGCGGGAGGCCGCCCGCCACGCTGCGAACGGCCTCCCGACCTACCTTTCTCCGCCGCATCCCAAATCCCTCTGCAACCCGGCCCGAGAAAAGGTACGATTTTTCACGCCTTCGACGGCGCGCGGTTGCCCACCGACCCGCCGCCCGACGGGGATCCAGCCCGTCGGGCGGTGCTCGGACGATCGCCCGCAGGATCGCTTGTCTCCACGCCTGACAGGAGCTGTCCAGCGCGCTGCACGTAGAGCGAGCGGGTACAGAAAAGGACCCGCCCTTCGGGGCGGGTCAGCGGGAGCGAAGACTCTCCCGATTCCTACCAACCGGCGCCGGCCCCGCCCGTTTGCAGAGCCGCTATCTGTGGGGCCAAACGGGCCGGCGCAGCGCCGGTGCGACATCCGCCGGGGATCTCCGCCGCCGGGGCCGCCACTGCACAGGGCAGCCCACCGCCTGTGGGATTGGCCGTACGGGACCGATCGATGGCGGCCGGTGGAGTGCGGGGTTCCGGGACCCACGCCTCCCTGGTCCGTGCAGCGGTGTACGGATCGGCGCACGCCGCATCGCCGGTGACCTCTCGAATATCAAAGCGCACTCTCGGCAGCACGCCGCCCGGGCTGCCGATGCAAGCAGCACGTTTCGGGTCCCGGGTGCCGTAAGCACCCGCGCCACCGCGCGGCTGGACGCACGCGCGTTCCATGCGGCCGTCACCCGGGTTTCGCCGACATGCCCGGCCCGGTCGATCGCCCGCGCCTGCCCGCCCAGCGGACCCCGGCGCCAGCGTGGGGACAGACGCGATACGGCCCCTCCGGGCCGGTTCCGGTGCGACAGTCCGCGCCCCATACGGGCAGGCAGAGCAGCAGCGCATGCCAGGTCTCGTTTCGGAAGCGACCTTGGAGGGGTCCTCGCCGCAGCGCGCCGGCTTCCCGACGAGCGCCCGTTGCCCCCACTCTAACGCCTCGCTCTTAGCAAACCCTTAGTAGCGATCACCGTTTTCAGCCGTGGTCAAGCGGCTCATCGGGAAGTTGACCGAGGCCCGTTCCTCTGGACACGATTGACGGATCGGCGGCAGCTCGAGGACCTGGGACCGCCGGACCCTGCGCGGCCGAGGGGAGCTCTCCGAAAGTAGACACCGCAGTGGCCGCAGGCATCCGGAGTGCAGACCACCACGTGATCCACCGCGCTGGCCGGTGCCAGGCGTCGGCAGTGGCCGGGATGACCTTGCGCCCGCCCCGATTCTTGCGCGAAAGGGGATTCGCCGGCCGCGGCTGCTACGGCGGGTCGGAACAGGGTGGCTTCGAGGAGCGGCCGGAGTTCCGGTTCGGCCGCTTCGTGTGTTCCCGGACCTGTGCCCGGAGGACGGTCCGGACGAGCGGCCGCTCCCGCACCGGCATTTGGAGGGTGGGCACGGCGTCCGGGAGGGCATCCGGCTGCTGATCGACCGAGGGCTGGCTCACGCTCCAAGCGAACACGGTCGGGCCCAGATGAGCCGCGGCGCGCCGCTCATCCGCTGCCGCCGGACTACCGGCGCTTCCGCGCGGGCCCGATCGGCGGGCGCGGCCGGCCCTCCGCCTGGAGCCGCTCGGCCTGGTCGGAGAGGCTCTTGTCCAGCTTCTCCTGCCAGTTCGGGTCCTTCAGGTCCGCGGTAGCGCTCAGGAGCCGCACTCCGGCCGGGGCGCCCAGCGTGAGCTCGCCCGGATGGAGACCGCTGTTGATCGAGATCTGGGTGAAGACCAGCGACAGCGCCACGTGCCCGTCGTTGGCTGTCGTCTCGATTTGAATCGGCAAGCCCTCGGCGCGGGTGATCCAGACCCGCGTCCGGCCCTTTCCCAGCAGCTCCATGCTGGAGGCGCCCGCCAGCCCGTGCGCGAAGAGCTTCTGGAAGACGTCCTTATTCGGAAACTCCATCAGCACGCAGGGGTGCTCCCGCCGAAAGGGGATCTGGAGGAGGTCGTCGTGGCGGCGCGCCATCTCCGCGGCCGCCATGGAGACCTTGCGGATATCGTCCGCGCTCTGGCTGGTGGATAGGCTCTGGCGGAGCTTGTTCAGCTCCTCGATGCGCGCCTTGTGCTCCTTCTCCAGCGCGTCGAACTCCTCGTCCGGCAGGATCTTGCCGGAGTCGGTGTCCCGGAGGATCCGCGCGTACGTGGTCATGGACATCTGCACGGTGGCCATGGGGCTCTCCCCCACCGCCTCCAGATTCCGGTAGACCCGCTCCTGCACGTATCCGGCGCCGCGCGGGTAGGTCCGCTCCGTGTTGCCGGCCGCCAGGGTGACCTGGGAGGGTCCGCCGCGGCCCATGCTGAGCTCCATCAGCATCCGGTCCGGACGCACGTAAGCCTGCCGGAACGCGAGCCAGGTCATCACCCCGGCCTCCACTTCCGTTTTGGTTCCGGGGGCGCTGGGCGGCAGCTCCACCTGGATCGCACCGCGGCCGTCAAAGTCCTTCAGGGCCTCCGTCGGCGCCGGGACCGGCTCGGCGCGAGCCGCGGCCACGTTTCCCAGCAGGACCAGGGTGGCGAGAACAAGGAGGCGCAGCGGTTGACCAGCCATGGTGGAGAACTCCGGTGGGCGGACGGGCAGTGGCCCTCTGGTGGCGAGGCCCGCGGACTGGGAGCGTTCGAAGGTCCGGCGGTGGGCGCCGCCCTCTCAAGATTGTTGGCCGCGCCCGGCGCCCCATCCACCGCGCGGCCCGCTGTGACGGGACGGCGCGCCCCGTCGGTGGGCGATCGAGGAAGCGGATGCGGCACTATCGGATGCTCTTTCCCTGTTTGACGACGCTGGGCCTTCTCGCGGTTCCACTCCCGGCGCAGGAAGCGCCGCTCAAGCTCCAGCCGGGCGCGCCCCGCCAGGGCGAAGCGCTGCTGGTAAGCCTTGCGGATCCAACGGCGGAGCGGGTCCGGGTCTCCTGGAGCGGAAAGAGCTTTCCGCTCTACCCGGACCGCGGCGGATGGTCCGGCTTCGTGCCGGTCAACCCGGACACTCCCGCCGGTCCCCGGCGGCTGACGGTGCACTTCGCGCACCGCGGCACGCCGGAGCAGGAGAGCCGGACGGTCTCCGTGCTTCCGGTGAAGTGGGCGGTCCAGCACCTCTCGATGGCCCCGGGCACCGCGCGGCTGTACCATTTCCCCGGCTCCCGGCGCGAGGACGCCATCGTGTCCGGCGCCATCCGCACCGAAAGCGGCCAGCGCCTCTGGAACGGGGACTGGTCCCTCCCCGCCCACGGCCGCACCTCCACGCCGTGGGGCATCCGCCGGATCCGGAACGGGAGGCCGGTCGGGCGGCACAAGGGGCTGGACATCGCCGCGCCCGAAGGGACGCCGGTCTCCGCACCCGCCGCGGGCCGGGTGGTGCTGGCCTCCACCTTCAAGAAATACGGCAAGGCGGTGGTGCTGGACCACGGCCAGGGCCTCACCAGCCTCTACCTCCACATGAGCGCCCTCGCCGTGAAGAAAGGCCAGACGGTGGCCAGGGGCGCGCCGGTGGGTCGCGTGGGAATGACCGGGGTGGCCACCGGGCCCCACCTCCACTGGTCCGTGTACGTGCACGGTGAGTCGCTGCAGCCGCGCTTCTTCACCCGCCTCGACCGCGCGGGGATCCAGTTCTGAGCCTCCAGCAGGCGGAGGCTCCGGGCCACCACTCCGTAAAATTTTAGATAACTTTTTGCAACGTTTATGCAACCTTCCGCCGCCCCCGGCGACTGACATGCCAGCTTCCACTCATTCGGCACGGGTTAACAGTGCCACTGCCGGAAGACCGGCAGCACACGTGCCGTTCCGTTTACCCGATCCGAGCGCACTTGCAAGGAGGGTCCCGCATGGAGAGGCTATTCCGTCGGCGTAGCGGCGTGTCCCGGTTCCGCCCGGCGTTCACGCTGATCGAGCTGCTTGTAGTGATCGCCATCATCGCCATATTGGCGGCGATTCTCTTCCCGGTATTCGCGCAGGCGCGGGAGGCCGCGCGGAAAGCGAGCTGCCAGAGCAACCTCAAGCAGATGGGCACGGCCTGGATGATGTACGCGCAGGATTACGACGAGCGGTTCCCCGCGGCGTCCCCCAATAACTGGGACACCTGCCCCACCATGAAGGACCGCGGCAGCTTCGGCGGCTGGATCGGCAACCTGCTCTATCCGTATACCAAGAACAACGGGATCTACACCTGCCCCAGCAACCCGACCATCAGCGCCGTCAACCGCGGCTCGGGGTGCAACAACAACAACAACGTCAACCAGTGGAACATCCCGTACGCGTGGACCAGCTATGGCTACAACTACGTCTCTCTCTGGGGCGCGGCCATGTCGGAGGTCTCCCGGCCGGCGGACCAGATCTCCATCTACGATGCGATCTCCGCGTGGACGGACTGTGCCTACGCCCGGCCTGGAAGCTGCGGCATCTGGGCTCAGCGGGACATCCCCGCATTCCTCGTCAAGCTCGGCCTGCCGCTGGCGCCGGGGATGCAAGATCCGAAAACAACCTGGGTCGGCGGAATGGTCAGCCGGGTCGCCCCGCACGCGAACATGCTCAACGTGATGTTCGCGGACGGACATGTCAAGGCGACGCGGTGGGACCGGCTCACCTGGGGCCAGCTGGACCGCTGGATTCCGGAAACCGATCCCGACTATCAGCGGCCGCTTTCGGTCAATACCCTCAAGAAGTGGCCCGGTCAGTAGCGGCCTGCCGCCCGCGGCGGCTGAAGCGGGCCGGCCGGAGGCTGGAGGTCTCCGGCCGGCCCGTAGCGGCCAGGGTGAGGTGAACTCGCGTGGGCAAGCGTTCCTCTGCTCCGGCGGCGGCCGGAACCGGGACCGGATTGGCCCCGGCCCGGTGGGGCCGGCTCTCCCTGCTCGGCGGGCTGTTGGCCGTGCTCGCGGCGGTCTGGTGCGTGGGGCCGGTGCGCAGCGAGTGGCTGCGCCGCCAGTCCGTGGCCGCGCTGGCGGCGTACGTGGCGGAGCATCCCGCGGACGCGGAAGCCGCCCTACCGCTCGCCCGCCGGTACCTCGCGCTGCGAGAGCCCGCGCAGGCGGAGGCGGTGCTGACCGGGGTCACGGAAAAAGACCCGGCCAATGGCGATGCCTGGCTTCTCCGCAGCGAGGCGGAGATGGCGCAGCGGCAATTGGGCGCGGCCTACGCTTCCCTGAAAGTGGCCATGCCGTTCCTGGAGCGCAGCGCGGACGCGCACTGGCGCCTGGGCGTGCTGCTGGAGCGGAAGGGAGAAGAGGAGGCCGCGCTCGCCGAGTTCCGGCGGGCCGTGCAGCTCGACCCCGGCCACCCGGAGGCCAACACGGAGCTGGCGCGGCAGGAGCTGTCCCGCCTGTTCTATCAGCCTGCCGTGCAGCACCTGACCGCGGCACGGAGGCGCCGGTGGCGGGATCCGGTCCTCCTGGAGCTGCT